>JAVVHA010000010.1 GCA_032249735.1 Dehalococcoidia bacterium
CCACTGCTCGTCGCTCAGCTCCCTGAACTCCATGCTGCCTCCCCCTCGTTCCAGGGGAGAGTCTACCCCTAACCGAGTTTCGAGACCAGTTCAAGAGCACCACCACGGAGCAGTTTCTACTGGAATGGCTCAACTATCAGGGGAAGCTTATCCGCCAGAGGCCCGAAGCCCTAAGGGTGGTCTACACCAGAAGCGGCACCTACCTAACGGCTGCCGTCGTCGGAGTGAACGGTCTCGACGTGTGCGCTCTGTCAGTGGCGGGCTTCGTGGTGGACAACATGCTGTATAGCTACGAGGCGAGCGACCCCTACGAGGCTCACTATCTGGCAGCCCTGCTCAACGCCCCCTGCATCGATGCCGCCGTCAAGCACTTCCAGACCAAGGGCGCCTTCGGGGAGAGGGACATCCATCGCCGTCCCTTCGAGGTGCTGCCCAACCCTATACCCCTCTTCGACCCCGAGGACGGGAGGCATCTGCAACTCGCCGAGCTCTCAAGGCGGTGCCACCAGCGGGTGGCAGGCATGGAGCTCTCCCAGTCCAGGGCCATCGGCCGCCTGCACCAGGAGGTGCGGGAGGCCCTCCGTGAGGAGCTGCAAGAGATAGACAGGCTGGCCAGGGAGCTGCTGGGGCTATAGCGAACGCACTCCATATGAGCACGGACAGGGGGTGGCTGCGTGGGGGGCCTGCCCAAAGGCTGACTTCGCAAAATCCCTCTATTGCGAAGTCCACTGAAATACAACATCCGTTGTCTAGACGGTGAGGGCAAACAGTGGCATCATGGCACCGCCTGGGGGAGGCAGTTCGGGGCCCAACTGTGGCATAACTGCGGCACCGTATCTGAGTCCCCTATCTGGCGCCTGGCTTCGGACCAGGAGGCTGCGGGTTCGAGTCCTGCCGGGGGCGCCAGGATTACCGCTGCCGAGCGCCAAGATTACCGCTGCAAATCGCCAATGGCGGGCCTTAATGGGGGCACCAGATAGGACTCTGGAGGCGACGGCGGGATTCGAACCCGCGATCGGGGATTTGCAGTCCCCTGCCTTAACCCCTTGGCTACGTCGCCGCCTGGGTCGGGGGCTCCACCACTATTGTGCTAAGGGGCAGCGGGGCTGTCAAGGCGGGCGTTAAGATAGCGTTAGGATGCCCATGCCCGTGCTATATCTGGTAGCTACCCCCATCGGCAATCTGGAAGATATCACCCTGCGGGCCCTGCGCGTGCTGCGGGAGGTCTCCCTAGTGGCTGCCGAGGACACCAGGACGGCACGCAAGCTCCTATCCCACTACGGCATCAGGGCGCGTCTGCTGAGCTACCACGAGCACAACAAGGGAGCCCGCATACCTGTCATCCTGGAAGAGCTGCGGAAGGGCGATGTGGCCTTGGTCTCAGAGGCGGGTATGCCGGGGATATCAGACCCCGGGGTGGAGCTGGTGGCGGCGGCAGCCAAGGAGGGGTTCCGGGTGGTGCCGGTGCCCGGGCCCTCGGCGGTGGTAGCTGCCCTGGCCGTCTCCGGCCTCCCCACCAGCCAGTTCACCTTCCTGGGGTTCCTGCCGCGACGGGCGGGAGAGAGGCGCCGTCTCTTGGCCCAGGTGGCTGCCGAGGGGAGGACCCTGGTCATCATGGAGGCCCCCCACCGACTGCGGCAGTCCCTCCTGGACATGCTCCATACCTTGGGCGACCGCCGTGTAGCTGTCTGCCGGGAATTGACCAAGGCCTTTGAGGAGGTGTTCCGGGGGACCATCTCCCAGGCCCTGGCCCACTTCCCGGAGCCGCGGGGGGAGTTCACCCTGGTGGTGGAGGGGGCCCCTCCTCCCGGACGGGAGGTGGACCAGGAGCGGCTGCGAGAGGAACTGGCATACCTGCGGTCGCAAGGGATGCGGGCCAAGGAGGCGGTGGCCCAGGTAGTGGCTCAGTATGGAGTGCCCCGCCGCCTCGCCTACCGTCTCTGGCTTCAGGCCCTCAAACGGAGGCCCGTCACCTGACCCCTTATGCTACAATCCTACCTTGGAGATGGCCGAGAAGATCTTCATCGGGGTGGCATGGCCTTACGCTAATGGCTCCCTCCACACGGGGCAGATCGTGGGGGCCTACCTGCCGGCGGACATCTTCGCCCGCTACCACCGCACCGTGGGCAACCAGGTGCTCATGGTCTCCGGGTCCGACCAGCATGGCACCCCCATCACCGTGCGGGCGGAGCAGGAGGGCAAGACCCCCGCCGAGCTGGCCGCCTATTACCATAAGGAGTTCCTGGAGACGTGGCGCCGGCTGGGCATCAGCTTCGACATCTACACCTCCACGGGCACCGAGAACCACGCCCGCACCGTCCATGACATCTTCCTCAAGCTATACGAGCGGGGGGACATCTACAAGGGGACCATGAGGCTCCCCTATTGTCCCCAGGAGGGGCGCTTCCTCCTAGACCGGTACGTGGAAGGCACCTGCCCCGTCTGCGGCTATGAGGGGGCCCGGGGCGACCAGTGCGACCAGTGCGGCCACGTCCTGGACCCCGTGGACCTCCTGAACCCCAGGTGTCGCTTCGATGGCTCCAGGCCGGAGATAAGGGAGTCGGAGCATTTCTTCCTCCGCCTCAGCGCCTACACCGACCGCCTAAAGAAGTGGCTTTCCACCGATAAGGCCCACTGGCGCAAGAACGTCCTCCACTTCTCCCTGGGGGCCCTGGAGCAGGGGCTGCGGGATCGGGCCATCACCCGTGATATCACCTGGGGGGTGCCCATCCCCCTGCCAGGATACGAGGACAAGCGCATCTACGTCTGGTTCGAGGCTGTCATCGGCTACCTCTCGGCCACCAAGGAGTGGGCCCAGCGCCAGGGAGACCCGGAGAAGTGGCGGGAGTTCTGGCAGGACCCCAAGTGCAAGACCTATTACTTCATCGGCAAGGACAACATCCTCTTCCACACCATCATCTGGCCCATGCAGCTTATGGCCTACTCCGACGCCACCGGCGAGCACTATAACCTTCCTTACGATGTCCCCGCCAACCAGTACCAGACGGTGCGGGGCAGCAAGGCCTCCACTAGCCGCAACCTGGCCGTCTGGGTGCTGGACTTCCTCTCCCGCTATGATGCCGACCAGCTCCGTTACTACCTGGCGGCCACCATGCCCGAGACAGCCGACTCCGACTTCACCTGGGCGGAGTTGGTGCGCCGCAACAACGACGAGCTGGTGGCCACCTGGGGCAACCTGGTCAACCGCGTCCTCGCCTTCGCCTATCGCCACTTCGACCGGGTGGTCCCTACCCCTGCCCAGATCATGGCCCGGGACCGGATGTTGCTCCAGCGCATCGAGCAGGCTCTGCGCCAGACGGGGGAGAACATCCGCTGGTGCCGGTTTCGTGGGGGCCTGGAGGCGGCCATGGCTGGGGCGCGAGAGGCCAACCGCTATCTGGAGGAGAGCGCCCCCTGGCGTCTGGTGGAGGAGAACCGGCCCCGCTGCGCCACCGTCATTTACACTGCCCTGGCGGCCATCAACGGTTTGAAGGTGGCCTTTTACCCCTACCTGCCCTTCAGCTGTCAGCGCCTCCACCACATGCTGGGGTATAAGGGTTCTCTGGAGGCCCACGGGTGGAGGCTGGAGATGCCCCGCCCTGGCCAACATCTGGGCGAGCCGGAGCCCCTTTATCGCAAGCTGGATCCGGCCATGGTTGCCCAGGAGGAGGCCAGGTTAGGGGTCTAGGGCCATGCTGGTAGACGCCCACTGCCACCTTCAGGACCAGCGGTTCGACCCCGACCGCTCCCAGGTGCTGGAGAGGGCCCGCGCCGCCGGCGTGGGCGCCCTGGTGGTGGTGGGCTGGGACCTCCCCTCCAGCCAAAGGGCGGTCGATCTGGCCGATGACCACCCTGACATCTACGCCGTCATCGGTGTCCACCCCCACTTCGCTTCCTCTTACAATGGGCGGGTGGGCCGTAGCCTGAGGCGGATGGCCCTCTCAGCTAAGGTGGTGGGCATCGGGGAGACGGGCCTGGACTTCTATCGCAACCTCTCGCCCCCTGAGGCCCAGCGCCGGGCCTTCCGTGCCCAGCTGGAGCTGGCCGCTGAGCTGCGTCTGCCGGTGGTAGTCCACTCCCGCAACGCCGACGAGGAGACCTATGCCCTGATCCGGGAACACTGCCTCCGCTCCCCCTGGCCCCAGGGAGCCCCCAGGGGGCAGATGCACTGCTTTGCTGGCGACCTGACCCTCGCCCTTGCCTACATAGAGCTGGGCTTCTTCATCTCTATCCCCGCCACCTGCACCTATCCCCGTAACGAGCGGCTGAAGGCGGTGGTCCAGGGGGTGCCTCTGCGATGGCTCACGGTGGAGACCGATTCCCCATATCTGCCGCCGCAGGGGCGGCGTGGCCAGCGCAATGAGCCTGCCTTTTTGCCCCAAACGGTGCAGGCCATCGCCGCCCTGCGGGCCGAGGATTACCGTAAGGTGGCTAAGGGGACAGCTCAAGCGGCCGCTTGGCTCTTCGGCCTGGGCGACTTGACGGGGGCGGGTGAGGCATGACGACCACCTCCCTCTATGGCCCTGTGCAGGCTGACCTAGCCCTGGTGGAGGAGACCCTGGCCGCTGTCTGCCGCGTGGACCATGAGCCCCTGGCCAAGATGCTGGAGCTAGCCCTTTCGGGAGCGGGGAAGCGCATAAGGCCGGCCCTAGTGCTGCTGGCCGGCACCTTTGGCCATTACCGCCTGGACCTCCTGGTGCCTTTGGCCGCCTCGGTGGAGCTTTTGCATACTGCCACCCTTGTCCACGACGATGTCATCGACAACTCCGAGGTGCGGCGGGGCCGGCCCACTGTCAATAAGGCCTTCCAGAACAACATCGCCGTCATGGTGGGGGACTACATGTTCGCCCATGCTGCCGAGCTGGTGACCCGAACGGGGAGCCTGGAGGTGGTGAAGCTCTTCGCCCACACCCTTATGGTCATGGCCAAGGGCGAGATCGGGCAGGATGTGCGGGCCTACGATGTCCGCCAGGACGTGCAGGAGTACCTGGCGCGCATCGCCGGCAAGACCGCTTCCCTCTTCGCCACCGCCTGTCAGGGCGGGGCCATGGTGGCCCAGGTGCCGGAGCCATGGGCAAAGGCCCTCTGGGACTACGGCCATCACCTGGGGATGGCCTTCCAGATCGTGGATGACATCCTGGACTTCACGGGGAATGAGGCGGAGCTGGGCAAACCTGTGGGTAGCGATCTGTTGCAGGGCACTCTCACCCTTCCCTCCCTCCTCCTGATGCAGCGGTGGCCGGACGACAACCCCGTGCAGCGCTACTTCCAGGAGAGGCGACCGGAGCTGGTGGCGGAGGCCGTGGCCATCATCAGGGCCTCCGACATCCCCGAGGAGTGCCATGACATGGCCCGCCGCTTTGGGGAAGCGGCCAAGGCTGCCCTCACCCCGTTGCCGGCCACCGCCGCCCGCCGCACCCTGGAGGGGCTGGTGGATTACATCTTACAGCGGCGCAGCTAGTCCTTGGACTCGGCCCGCCCCTGGGGCGTGAGGATGGTGCGTGACTTGGGTGGGCGCCGCTGCTTGGGGGAAGGGACGATGAGGCGCTCCCCCACCTTCTGCATGCCCCACTTGTCCAGATAGCGGGCCTCCTCCTTCTCCGCCCGCTCCCGCTCCTTCTTCTCCTCCAATTCGCCCTTGGAGGGTTTGGGCTGGGGCTCGGGTTCGGCCAGCTCGGGGTGTTCGTAGTGACGCATGCGCTTGGCCAGCGTCTTCACCTCTCGGCCCAGGTGCCAGTAGGTGCCCTTATCGGGGAGGCGACGGGGATAGCCGTCGCGAACGGTAAAAGCGTTGAAGGTGGACATGATGCGTTGGCCCTCCCCATGGCATTGAGGGCAAGGGGCGGGAAGGGCGGCATCCCGCATGGGGCGGAAGTACTCAAAGATGCCATCGCAGCGGCGGCAGTAGTACTCATAGAGCGGCATGGTGGTCCCTCCCTGAGCCCTGAGCCTCCCTCGTCTCCTCCTTATCCACTGGGGCGATGGTGCGTTGGAACTTGGGCGGCCGGTTGTAGACGGGGCGGTGGTGGTAGGGGAGGCGCTGGGGGTATCCCTGGCGCCAGGAGCGGGCGGCGAAGCTGGTGGGCATGATGCGCACCGCCTCCCGCCCACAGCGGGGGCAAGGAGCGGGGAGGTCCGATTCCCGCAGGGGACGCAGGGCCTCAAAGACATGGTCGCACTGGCGACAGTAATACTCATAGAGGGGCATCTCCATCACCACCTCTCGGCAGATATTAACGGGCTGTAGCGCAGCTTGTCCAGAAAGCGTAGGGAGGCTGCCTCCCCCTCCAGCAGGTGGGCGATGTAGCCCCGGAGGTGGGCCTCCACCTCCTGGGCTACTGTGGGAGGAAGGCGGAGGCCAGCCACCTGCTGGGCAGTACCTCTTTGTAGGAGGCGCAGGGCGCGCAGGGCGGCCCCGCTGATGGGTGGAGCCCCGTGGGCACATAGGGGGCAGAGGGTGCCGCCGGCCACAGGGGAGAAGGCCCCGCCGCCGGCAGGGAGGGGATGGCCACAGGCGAGGCACCGGTCCAGCTCGGGCCCAAAACCGCTGAGGCGCAATAGGCAGGCCTCGAAGCGACGAGCCCATATCTGGGGGTGGTGGCCCTTCTCCAGACGGCGCAGGGTCTCCAAGAGGAGCAGGTAGGGCCCTTGGGCCTCCGCTCCCTGTGGCAGGAAGCGGTCCGCCAGCTCACACAGATATATGGCCAGCCCCAGGCGGTCCAGATCGGCCTGCAGGGAGGGGAAGGCCTCCATGGTCTGACACCCGGCCACCACGTAGCGGGTGCGTCCCAGGGCCAGCTGCACCAGCACGCGGGTGAGGGGCTGGAGGTGGCCCCCCATGCGGCTCTTGGTGCGGCGCACCCCCTTGGCCTTGGCCTCCACCTTGCCATGATGGGGGGTGAGGAGGGTGAGGAGGCGATCGGCCTCCCCCAGGGGGCGGTGGCGAAGGACGATGGCCTCCGTCTTCAGCAGGTGGGGCGAGGGCACGGCTACAGCTCCTGTCGTCCCTCCAGGGCCCGGGCCAGGGTCACCTCATCGGCATATTCGATGTCGGCGCCCATGGGCAGGCCGCGGGCGGGGCGGGTGACCTTCACCCCCAGGGGGCGTAGGAGACGGGCCAAGTACATAGCCGTGGCCTCCCCCTCCAAGGTGGGGTTAGTGGCCATGATGACCTCGCGCACTTCCCCTTGGCGCAGGCGGTCCAGCAGCTCGGCCACCTTCAGGTCTTGGGGCCCTACGCCGTCCATGGGGGAGATGACACCGTGGAGGACGTGGTAGAGGCCGCGGTAGCGGCCGCTGCGCTCGATGGCCAGGGCGTCCAGGGGCTCCTCCACCACGCATATGATGGAACGGTCGCGGTGAGGGTCGGCGCAGAGGCGGCAGGGGTCGATGTCCGTCAGGTTCTGGCACTGAGAGCAGTAGGTGAGGCGTTCCTGGGCCTCCACGATGGCCTCTGCCAGGGCGCGGGCCTCGGGAGACCGGACGATGTGGTAGGCCAGGCGCTGGGCTGTCTTGGGGCCGATGCCTGGGAGCTTATGGAGCTCCTCTATAAGGCGGGCTAGGGGCCCTGTCAGCGTCGTCTCCCACAAGGCTGGGGTACCTCCAGAAGCCCATTATAAGGCGCGCGGGATGGGGTGGGCAGGGCAAGGGGCCTATTGGGGAGGCTCCTGGTTGCGCAAAAGGGGGATGGCGCCGTGGCGCAAGGCCTCCTCCAGGAGATGTCCCCCCTTAGGCCTGTGGGGTGTCTCCCCCAGCTCGCACCGCACGGCCACCCGGCGGCCCAGGACGCGGGCCGCCGCCTGCTCCAGCACCTCCAGGTATTCTGGTCGGTCCACCTGCTGCACCAGCTGGGGGAAGGGGAAGGCGAGGACGAGGGTGTCGCCCTCGAGGGCCTTCAGGGTAGCCTGGCGGACGTAGTGGGAGAGGCTCAGGTTCATCTGCTGGCAGGCCTTGGCCAGCTCCTCCACCAGTTGGGGGCTGGGCGGAGGTGTGGGGGATGGGGCCTCCTCCTGTAGGGGCGGCGAGGGAAGGGCTACCTCGTGGGACGGGGTAGGTGGCGGGGCCATGAGACGAGCCAGGGCCAGCTCCAAGGGAAGGGGGGAGAAGGGGTCTTCACGCAGATCGACGGTGGCCAGGGCCTGCAGGGCCCCCACCACCTTCTGGGGAGAGGTGTGGGAGGCCAGGGCCTGCACCTCTTCCATCTCCTCGGGGGCGAGGCCAGCTAGATCGGGGGCGCCGGCCTGCACCAGCAGGAGCTGACGCAAAAACTCCACGGCCTCGGCCGCCAGGCGGCGCATGTCGGCCCCCTCTTCCTGGGCGGCGGCCACGGCCCTAAGGGCGTCTGCCAGGTTCCCGTGGAGGATGCATCTGGCGAGCTCCCGTCCCCTTCCCCTGCTCTCAAGGCCCAGGGCGGCCTGCACCTGCTCCGGGCTGGGGGATGGGCCATAATGGGTTGTGACCTGCTCCAGCAGGTTGATGGCGTCCCTTAGGGAGCCGGCGGCGCATCGGGCGATGTCCCGCAGGCTGGCGGCCGTCAGGGAGAAGCCTTCCTCGCTACAGATGTCGGAGAGCCTCTTCACCGCCGCCTCCAGTGGTATGCGGCGTAGGTCGAAGCGCTGGCAGCGGGAGATGATGGTGGGAGGTAGCTTATGGGGCTCGGTAGTGGCCAGGACGAAGATAACATGCGGGGGTGGCTCCTCTAGGGTCTTAAGGAGGGCGTTGTGGGCTTCCTGGGTGAGCATGTGCACCTCGTCCACCAGGTACACCTTATACCGGCCCCCCATGGGGGCCAGGCCCACCCGTTCCCGCAGGCGGCGGATCTCGTCGATGCCACGGTTGCTGGCAGCGTCCATCTCCACCAGGTCTGGGGCCTGCCCCCTGAGGTACTCCTGGCAGGAGGGGCAGCGGTTGCAAGGCTCCCCATCTTGGGGGGAGGGGCAGTTGACGGCTTTGGCAATGAGGCGCCCCAGGGAGGTCTTGCCGGTGCCACGGGGGCCACAGAGGAGGTAGGCATGGGCCAGGCGTCCGGTGGCCACAGCGTTGCGCAGGGTGCGGGTGACGTGGTCCTGCCCCACCACCTCGGCAAAGCGCTGGGGACGCCACTTGCGGTAGAGGACTTGCCCTTGCTCCTCCATCCTACGCCCTAGTATAAGTGTTCGGAAGCCAGGGCGTGGACTAGCCTATGTCAAGTGGAGGGATGGCCGTAGCTCCCCTCTCCGGGCCCGTAGCCGAGGCGGGTCAGGATCTCCTCCTCCCGGGCGCGCATGATGCGCTCCTCCTGGGGCTGGGAGTGGTCGTAGCCCAGAAGGTGCAAGATGCCGTGCACCAGTAGGTGGGCCACCTCCTGTTGCAGGGTCCGTCCCCCTTCTTGTGCCTGGCGTTGGGCGGTGGGGAGGGAGATGACCACCTCCCCCAGAGGCCTGGGGATACGGGGGACTCGTGGGAATTCCTCGCCCTCCTGCAGAGAGAAGGAGAGGACGTCAGTGGGGGCGTCCTCGTGGGCGTAGGTGCGGTTCAGCTCCCGCACTGTATCGTCGTCGGCCACTACGATGCCCAGCTGCCCGTCCCCTAGCCCTTCGGCCAGGAGGGCGGTGCGGGCCACCTCCCGCAGCCAGCGGGAGGGCAAGCGGCGGTGGAAGGGGGGGTGGACCCGGACATCGATGCGCAGAGGCATGTTAGATGAGGGCTCCCGCCGCCCTCTCGGCGGCCTCCAGCAGGGGGAAAGGGAAGATGCCCACCACCAGGAGGCCCACGGTGGCGGCAGCCGTCACTGCTCCCAGTAGGGGGGTGGGGCGCACCTCCCCGGGGGCCGCAGGCTCTCCCACGAACATGGTCAACACCACCCGTAGGTAGTAATAGGCAGAGACGACGCTGTTGACCACCCCTAGCACCGCCAGCCACACCAGGTGGGCCTGGATGGCGGCGTTGAAGATGTAAAGCTTGGCCACGAACCCAGCGGTGGGAGGTATCCCCGTGAGGGACACAAGACACATGGTCAGGGCCAAGGCCAGCAGGGGCGAGCGGCGGGCCATTCCTGAGTAATCGGCTATCTCGTCTGTGCCGATGTGGCGGGAGATGGCGATGATGACGGCAAAAGCGCCCATGTTGGTGAAGGCATAAGACCCCAGGAAGAAGAGGACGCCTCCCGTCCCCAGCTCCCGTTGCGGGTCGCCGGCGGCCACCGCCGCCAGGCCGATGAGGAAATACCCCGCCTGAGCGATGGAGCTGTAACCAAGCATCCGCTTGATATCGCTCTGAACCAGGGCCATGACGTTGCCCAGCACCATGGATAGAGCAGAGAGGACGGCGAACATCGTGGCCCATTCGCGGGCCAGGGGCTCCACCCCCAAGGCGTCCACGAATACCCGTAGGGCAGCGGCAAAGCCCCCGGCTTTGGACGCCACCGAGAGGTAGGCCGTCACCGGCGTGGGCGCCCCTTGGTACACGTCTGGCACCCACATCTGGAAGGGGACGATGGCCATCTTGAAGCCCAGGCCGGCGGCCAGGAAGATGAAGGCCAGCACCATCACTGGCCGTCGCTCCGCCAGGGCGGCGGGCACTGCCTCCCGCACCTGGGCCAGGGAGGTGTGGCCCGTGGCGCCGAAGAGGAGGGCGATGCCATAGAGGGTTATGGCGGCGCTTATGGCCCCCAGGACGATGTACTTGATGGCGGCCTCGGCTCCCCGATCGTCCCGGAGGAAGCCCACCAGCACGAACTGGGCCAGGCTGGTGAGCTCCAGGGCTACGAACAGGGAGATGAGGTCGGTGGCCCCTGCCAGGGTCATGAGCCCCGCCCCCGAGGCCAACATGAGAGCGTAATACTCCGCCTGGTGGCGTCCCTCCCCCAGATAGTCGGGAGAGACCAGCACAGCCGCCCCCGTCACCGCCGCCACCAGCAGGGCGAAGTAGAGGGAGAAGGCGTCCAGGGTATAGGCCCCTTGGAAGGCGGCCCCTTCAGAGCCGGCCATGGCGTGGGCCGCCCCCCAGGCCACCGCCCCTGCCGGCCCTAGGACAGCCAGGGCCCAAGTCCCCCTGCCCCGCCAAGGCCCCAGCAAGGGCAAAAGGAAGGCATCGGCCAGGAGGAGGGCGCCAGCCACCGCTAGCATCACCAGGATGGGGCCCACCAGGTTAACGCTCTCCATCTAGGCCAACCTCTCGGCGATGGGCCTTACTCCCAGCTCCACCAGGTCCATCAGCACCGCTGGATAGAGGCCTATGAGGAGGATAGCCGCCATAAGGGCCATGGTGGGCACCCTCTCCCACCAGGCCACCGCCTCCCTAAGCCCATGCCAGGGGCGCCGCGGCTCCCCCCAGAAGACCCGCTGTACCATCCAAAGGATGTAGGCGGCGGCCAGTAGCACCCCCAACACCCCCATAATGGCCAAGGCCTGGTGCTTGGGGAAGGTGCCCAGGAACACCGTCGCCTCCGAGACGAAACCCGCTAGGGATGGCAGGCCCAGCGAGGCCAGGCCGGCGAACACCATCACCACCGTCAGGTAGGGGAGATGGGGGGCCAGGCCCCCTAGGTTTCGGATCTCCCGCGTGTGAGTACGCTCGTACACCAGCCCCACCATGACGAACAGAAGACCCGTTATGAGCCCGTGGGTGAACATCTGCATGGAGGCCCCCACCAGCCCCACCGTGCCCAGGGCCGAGGCCCCCAACAAAACGTATCCCATATGGCTGACGCTGGAGTAGGCGATGAGGCGCTTGAGGTCGTCCTGCATGAGGGTGGCCAGCGCTCCATAGAGGATGCTGGCGGCAGCGAAGGCCCCCAGATATAGGGAGGCCTGCTGGGCCACCTCCGGCAGGATGGAGAGGCATAGGCGTAGGATGCCATATCCCCCCATCTTTAGCAGCACCCCGGCCAAAATGACGCTCACTGCCGTGGGGGCATCGGTGTGGGCATCGGGGAGCCAGGTGTGCAAGGGCACCACCGGCAGCTTGACGCCAAAGCCCACCATCAGGAAGGCGAAGATGGCCTCCGCCGGCAAGACCGCCTCCCGCAGAGGCCCCATCGCTTGCAGCTCCCGCATGTCGAAGGTCCCCGCCGCCAGCCCCAGGGCTAGGATGCCCACCAACATGAAGGCGGAGCCGAAGAAGGTGAAGAACACGTATTTCCAGGCCGAATAGATGCGCCTCCCCGTCCCCCAGATGGAGATGAGGAAATACATGGGCACCAGCTCCAGCTCAAAAAAGAGGAAGAAGAGCACCAGGTCCAGGGCGGAGAAGACGCCCAGAAGGCTTGTCTCCAGCACCAAAAGCCAGGCGAAATACTCCTTAGGCCTTAGCTGCACATCCCACGATACCAGCACGGCCACCGTCGTGAGGAAGGCCGTCAGCACCACTAGGGGCAAAGAGAGGCCGTCCACCCCTAGCATGTATTGGATAGCGAAGGGGGCCAACCGGGAGCTGAGCCATTGGTGTCGGTCCACGAACTGGAACTGCTCCCCACCTCGGTCGTAAGCAGCGAAGAGGGTAAGGGCCAGGGCCAGACAGACCAGGGAGGTGGCCAGGGCCAGCCACCGTGCCTCCATCTGACGGTGGCGGGGCAGGAGGGCTACCGCCGCCGCCCCCGCCAGAGGCAAGAACACTAAAAGCGAGAGCACCTTATACCTCCCTTATGGGTTGGACATCAGGATGACGACCACGGCCACAATGGCCCCCAGGGCGATGGCCGCCCCGTACACCTGGGCCTGCCCCACCTGGACCAGGCGTAGCCTATGGGCCGCGGCCCGCAAGAAAGCTGCCACCCCATTGGCCAGGCCGTCCACCACCCTCTGGTCCCAGAGGTGGAGGCCCCTTGCCACCCCCTGCAGCACAAGCCCCCTGGCGACGGCCCCCTCATATAGGTCGTCCAGGAAGAACTTGCGCTCCAGCACCAAGGGCAGCGGCCAGAGGGCCCGACGTACCGTCTCCGCCTTCACCAGTCCCAGCCCGTAGATGGCCCAAGCCACCACCAAGCCGCCCACCCCTATCGCTACCGAGGCCGCGGCGATGCCTGGTCGGAATTGGGGCTCGGCTGCCAGCCCCTCCTGGGGCAGGGACCCCAGCAGCAGCTCCTCCAGCCCTTTGCCCAAGTTCACCAGCCCGACAGTGACCGCCAGGGCGGCCAGGGCCACCATGGGCAGGATCATCACCGGCGGCGACTCGTGAGGGCCATGGTGGCCGTGTCCACCTGCCTCCCCGCCGCGGTACTGGCCGCCGAAGGTGAGGAAGAGGAGGCGGCCCATATACAAGGCGGTGAGGAAGACCCCCACCAGCAGGGCCCAGAACACCTGAGGCCGCGTTTCCCAAGCTACGGCCAACAGCTCGTCCTTGCTCCAGAACCCTGCCAGGGGGAAGATGCCCACCAAGGCCAGGGCGGCCACAGCGGTGGTGGCGAAGGTGACGGGCATGGGGCGGGCCAACCCCCCCATCTTGCGCATATCGAAGGTGCCTGTGGCGTGGTTCACCGAGCCCGCCCCCAGGAAGAGGAGGGCCTTAAAAAAGGCGTGGGTGAACAGGTGGAAGATGGCCGGGGCGAAGCCCAATGCCCCCAGCCCGGCCATCATGTACCCCAACTGACTGATGGTGGAGTAGGCCAGCACCCGCTTGATATCTGTCATCACCAGACCCAGGAGGCCAGCCATCACCGCCGTCACCGCACCGATGACGGCCACAGTGGTGGAGGCCTCCTCCGACAGGGCATAGATGGGGAAGAGGCGGGCCACCAAGTATACGCCTGCCGCCACCATGGTGGCGGCATGGATGAGGGCCGAGACAGGGGTGGGACCCTCCATGGCGTCGGGCAGCCACACGTGCAACGGGAACTGGGCCGACTTGCCCGCCGCCCCGGCGAACACCCCCCCAGCGAAGAAGGCCAGGACGCCGGCTCCCATTCCCCCCCTAAGGGCCGCCTCCTGGATAGCTGCTATGTCCAGCTCCCCCGTCTCCCTCCAGACCAAGAGGATGGCCGAGAGGAGCCCCAGATCCCCTAGTCTGGTCACCAGGAAGGCCTTGGTGGCCGCCCGTCTGGCGGCATCCCTCTGGAACCAGAACCCGATGAGCAGATAGGAGCACAGCCCCACCAGCTCCCAGAACACGAACAACTGCAGGATGCTGGCGGCCGCCACTAGCCCCAGCATGGAGCCAGTGAAAAGGCTCATGAAGGCGAAGTAGCGGCTGTAGCCTGGGTCCTCAGCCATATACCCCTGTGAGTAGACCTGGACCATCAGGGAGACGCCGCTGACCACCACCAGCATGATGGCGCTGAGGCCGTCCAGGCGGAGGCCTATGTCCACCCTCAAGTCCCCCACCTCTACCCACCGATGAGGGGCGAAGCCTAGGGGATGGCCATGGGCCCCGGCCGCCGAGTCCAGAGCCCACAGCGAGAGCCCCAGGGATACGGCGATGCCCAAGATGGTGAGATAGCCGCTCCACGCTGGGGCCCAGAAGCGCAGCCCTAAAACTCGTAATAAGGAGGCGAAGGATATGATGGCAAAAGACCCCAAGGGGGCCAGGACGATGGCCCAGACCGCCGCCTCCGGGACCTCTGGCAGCATCATACCTTCCTCAAGATCTCCCTGGCCACGTGGGCCTTCCCCCAGGGCACATAGATGACGTGGGGCTCCAGCTCCGCCGCCTCCTGCCAACCGGAGGCCGGCACCACCAGCACGGCCAGGGCCTCAGCGTTGAAAAGCTCCTTCCACATCTCCGCTACGTAGGCGTTGCTCACCTCCATGAACTTAGCCCACATGCCCTCACCACCTCAGTACATCGGCCCGGTCCACGTCCACCGTCTGCCGCCGGCGGTAGAAGGCCATGGCCAGGGCCAGGGCCACCGCCGCCTCGGCCGCTGCCACAGTGATGGAGAAGACCACCAGCACCTGGCCAGCCAGAGCCTCCGCGGCCTCCAAGAACCGGGAAAAGGCCACCAGCGTCACATTGGCCCCGTTAAACATGAGCTCTATGCCCATGAGCACACCTATGATGTTCCGCTTGGACAGGCTCAGGAGGAGGCCGATGCCGAAAAGGATGGCCCCCACTACCAGGAAGTGTTCCAGCCCCACGGACATCCTTCACTCCTCCCGTACCAGCACTATGGCCCCCAACATGGCCGCCAGGAGGAGGACGGAGGCTACCTCGAAGGGCAAGACGTAGCGGCTGAGGAGAGCTTCGCCGATGGCCGCTGCCGTCTCCGTTAGCCCCTCCTTGACCTGTGGCCCCCAGTGGGCCACTAGGGCCATCGTCGTCATGAGGGCGGTTATGGCCACCGCCAAGGCGAGGGCCGGCCAGCGCATGGCCGTCTCCGAATTGTCGCGGGCCCCCCTGGGCGTGAGGGCGATGACGAAGACCATCAGCACGGATATGGCTCCGGCATATATGAGGACCTGGGCCACGGCCAGAAAATCGGCCGAGAGGAGGACGAAGAGCCCCGCCACCCCCAGGAAGCTGCCCACCAGGGCCACCACCGCCCGCACCAAATCCCGCACCAATGCCACGGCCAGGGCCGAGCCCACTGCGATGGCGCTCAGGGCCCAGAAGGCGGCTACGGCGCCCACGCCCTCCAACTCAGGCCTCCCTGGCCTCCTCCAAGGGGCGGTAGTAGATAGCCCCCACCTCTTGCACCAAGAGGGGGCGCGCAGGCCTCCGCTCAGGCCGCAGCTGGCCCAGAAGCACGGCCCACCCCACCACCAGCACCCCCGCTAAGGCCAGGTTGCCCAGGGCGAAGGCCGGGAGTATTGCCGCTGCTGGTGCCCCCGTCTCACGCCACACCAGCACCTCCAGGCCGGCCACCAGCGTGTTCAGGAGCATCAGCGGCAGTAGGAACTTCCAGGCAAAGCCCATGAGCTGGTCGATGCGCAGGCGGGGCAGGGTCCCTCGCAGCCAGATGAAGAGGAAAAAGGCGCCATACACCTTGGCCAGGAAGATGACCCACCCCGGCACCCACTCCTCCAGGCCCCAGAGGGTCCAGCCCCCAAGCCAGAGGGTGGCCACCACCGCCGCCACGGCAAAGCCCGCTATATACTCCGCCAGCTGGAACATGCCCCAACGGATACCCCCATACTCCGTGTGGTAACCGGCCACGATCTCCGACTCCGCCTCGGCGATATCGGTGGGGGTGCGATTCACCTCTACAGCGCTGGCTATGATGAATCCTAGCAGGGCCAGGGGCTGCAGGAACACCAGCCACGCCTTGTATTGGCCTTGCCAGGCCACGATGTCCCCCAGGCGCATGCTGCCCACGAAGATGGGGGCCGAGAGCAGGGCCAACACCTGCACCACCTCATAGGAGATGAGCATGGCCACGCTCCGCATGGCCCCCAGAAGGGAGTACTTGTTGGACGATGACCACCCGGCTACGAAGATGAAGAAGATGGCCGTGGAGCTGATGGCCGCCAGGTAGAGCACCCCCACGTTCAAGTCTGCCAGCACCATCCTCTCCCCGAAGGGGAATACGGCCATCACCGTAATGGCCGGCACCACCACCGCGATGGGCGCCAACCAGAAGAGGAGCCGGTCTGCCCCTCTTGGGGTCACCATCTCCTTGGCCAGCACCTTTAAGGCATCGGCTATGGGCTGCAGGAGGCCAAAGGGCCCGGCCCTGTTGGGGCCCAGGCGCACCTGCATGCGGGCTATAAGGCGCCTCTCGGCCCAGATGAAGAAGAGCTGGCTGCCAAGGGCCCACCCCAGCAAGGCCAACATGCCCACCAGGGATGAGACCACGTAGAGAAGCCAGGAAGGGGCCCCCACATCGGCCAACCATTCCAGGAAGGCGCCCACGGCATTGCCCAGGTCCCGCATGTCCCACCAGGGGGCCAGGGGTCTCACCGGTCCACCTCCCCCAACACGATGTCTACGCTGCCCAGGGTGATGATGGCATCGGCCACCGTCAGCCCCCGCACCATCTCAGGCAGGGGGGTGAGGTTGATGAGGGAGGGGGGCCGGATGTGGAAACGGAAGGGGGAAGGGCCGCCATCGCTCACCACATAGAATCCCAGCTCCCCCCGCGGCGACTCAATGCGTCCGTATGCCTCCCCCGGGGGAGGCCTGAGGGCTAGGGGGACCGGCGTCTGCACTGGCCCAGGAGGGATCATATGCAGGGCTTGCTCCAGGATGCGGACCGACTGGCGCATCTCCGCCAGCCGCACCAGGAAGCGGTCGTAGCAGTCGCCGTGGGTGCCCACGGGGATATCGAACTCCACCTGGTCGTAGGCGGCATAGGGATCGGCTTTGCGGATGTCCCAGGCCACCCCCGAGCCCCGCAACATGGGCCCGGAGACGGAGTAGGCGATGGCCTTGTCGGCCGGGAGGATGCCTATGCCCCGAGCACGGGCTACGATGATCTCGTTCTCCACCAGGAGCTCTTCGTATTCGCTGATGCGATGGGGCAGCTCCTGGACCAGGGCCCGCAGGCGGGGCAGGAACTCAGGGGGAAGGTCGCGGGCCACCCCACCGATGCGCATATAATTGGTGGTGAGGCGGGCACCGCAGGCCAGCTCGAAGAGGTCCAGCACCTTCTCCCGCTCCCGCAGCATGTACATGAGGGGGGTGTGCCAGGCGCCACAGTCGTTGACGAAGGTGCCGATGGCCATGCAATGGGAGGCGATGCGCTGCAGCTCGGCCATGATGGTGCGGATCCAGTGGGCCCTGGGCGGCACCTCGATGCCTGCCAGCTTCTCCACCGCCAAACAGTAGGCCAGGTTACCCGTCATGGCCGAGAGGTAGTCGGTGCGATCGGTGAAGGGGATGTTCTGGGTCCAGCTACGTTCCTCCGCCAGCTTCTCCATGGAGCGGTGGAGGTAGCCCATGATCATCTCGCAGTCCACGATGCGCTCCCCATCCAGGGTGAGCTTCATGCGGAAGACGCCATGGGTGCTGGGGTGCTGAGGGCCCACATTGACCACCAGGGGCTCGCCCATCGCTTCATCCCCTCCCCTCGCCCCGCCATTGGGGCTCGCCTGGGAAGGCCTCTAGCCCTGGCATGCGGCCGCCGGGCATGCCCAGCCAGTCCTTACGCAGGGGATGGCCTGGGAACCCCTCCCAGAGGAAGAGGCGCCGCAGGTTGGGGTGTCCGCGGAAGCGGATGCCCATGAGGTCGTATGCCTCCCGCTCCTGGAGGGTGGCCCCTGGCCAAACGGTGACCACGGAAGGGAGCTCAGGGTCGTCACGGTCCCAAAGCTTGGCCTTCATGACCCCCAGGTGGTTGTGGCGCAGGGACTGCATATGATAGACCACCTCGAAGTGGTCCAGGCGGTCCACCGCCGTAAGGCAGGTGAGGAACCGGAGGTCCAATTGGGGGTCGTCGCGCAAGAAGAGCCCTACCTCAGCCACCCGCTCCGGGTCCACCTCCACCCACTCGGGGTTGGCGTCCACCACCGCCCCAGGCAGGGAGGTATCGATGCGGTGGGCCAGCTCCAGCCCCGAGAGAAGGCGTGTGGCCATAGCTCACATCCACTCCAGGGCGCCCTTGCGCCAGGCGTAGACCAGGCCCAGTAGCAGGACCACCACGAAGGTAAGGACCTCCACGAACCCGGCCACCGCCACCCGCGGGAAGGAGGTGGCCCAGGGGAATAGGAAGACGGCCTCCACGTCGAAGATGACGAAGAGGAGGGCGAAGATGTAGTAGCGGATGTTGAACTGCACCCAGGTGGGGCCCTCGGTCGTCACGCCGCACTCGTAGGTGTCTTCCTTCACGGGGTTGGGACGCTCAGGCCGCAGCCCCAGACGCCCTAGGAGCCAGGAGGTAGCGACCCCGCCCACAGGAAATATGAGGGCTAGGGCCAACAGAAGCCCCACCTGTCCCCACTCGGAGAGCATGACCGAGGTTTGTGAACGCCTTCGCTTGTCGGGGCCCTAGTATAGCACAGGGGGTGAGGAGGGACAAGGCGGTGACCGGTGGCCCCGCCTATGCTATACTGCCCTGCGGAAACGGAAGAGGGGAGGTCGGAGACGTTGCCACAACCGGTACCAATGAAGGCCCTTCTGGAGGCGGGGGTGCACTTCGGCCACCCTACCCGCCGCTGGAACCCCAAGATGAGGCGGTTCATCTTCACCCAGCGCAACGGCATCCACATCATCGACCTGCAGAAGACGGTGGAGAAGCTGGAGGAGGCCTTGCGCTTCGTCCGGGAGACGGTGGCCCAAGGGGGCACCATCCTCTTTGTGGGCACCAAACGCCAGGCGCGGGACATCATCGAGGAGGAGGCCCAGCGCTGTGGCATGCCCTACGTCAACACCCGCTGGCTTGGAGGGACTCTCACCAACTTCCAGACCATCCAGTCCCGCATCGACTACCTGGTGCGGCTGGAAGACGCCAAGGCGCGTGGGGAGTGGGCCCGCCTCTCCAAGAAGGAGGCCGCCCGCATGGAACGCATCGTCCAGAAGCTCAATCGCCATTTGGCGGGCCTCAAAGAGATGACCCGCCTGCCCGCGGCCCTCTACGTGGTGGACGCCACCCGGGAACAGATCGCCGTGGCCGAGGCCCGCCGCATGGGCATCCCCGTAGTGGCCATGGTGGACACCGACTGTGACCCCGACCTCATCGACTACCCCATCCCCAGCAACGATGACGCTGTCCGGGCCATAAAGCTTATCACCTCCCAGATAGCGGATGCCGTGCTGGAGGGCCTGGCCGAGAGGGAGGCTGTGGCCAAGGCGGAGGCAGAGGCGGGGGAGGAGGAGCTGGCCGTCCTTAGGGAGACGGGCTACGTCTTCACGCCCGATGAGCCCTCCTCCCAGGAGGAGTCTTAGGAGCCCTAATACCATCGTCATGACATCCTCAGATGGAGGGGTGCACAGGTGACGGTATCAGCGCAGGCGGTGAAGGCCCTCAGGGAGCTGACGGGCGCCGGCGTCATGGAGTGCAAGCGGGCCCTGGAGGAGGCCGGCGGCGACCTGGAGCGGGCCAAGGAGATCCTTAAGGAGCGGGGGCTGGCCCTGGCGGAGAAGAGGGCCGGCCGGGAGACGGCCCAGGGCCTGATACACGCCTATATCCACCACGATGGCCGCGTAGGCGCCCTGGTGGAGGTCAACTGCGAGACGGACTTTGTGGCCCGCACCGACGAGTTCCGGGCCCTGGTGCAAGCGGTGGCCTTGCAGGTAGCGGCCATGAATCCTCAGTACATCTCCGAGGAGGAGATGCCCCCCGGCCAGGGGGATCCCCGTGAGCTCTGCCTCCTCTCCCAGCCCTACGTGCGGGACGAGTCGCGCACGGTGGGCGACCTGGTAAGGGAGGTCATCGCTAAGACGGGGGAGAACGTACGTATTCGCCGGTTCGCCCGCTTCGAGCTGGGCCGCTATTAGGGGGTGAGCTCCTTGGCCGCCTACCGTCGCGTGCTCCTGAAGCTCAGCGGGGAGGCCCTCATGGGGGAACGCCCTTATGGCATCGACCCCGCCGAGCTGCGCCGCATTGCCCGGCAGATCAAGGCGGTGGTCGACATGGGCGTCCAGATAGCGTTGGTGGTGGGAGGAGGCAACATCTTCAGGGGGGCGGAGGCTGCTGCCCAGGGCATGGACCGGGCCACTGCTGATTATGCCGGCATGCTGGCCACCATCATCAACGCCCTGGCCCTTCAGGACGCTCTGGAGCAGATGGGGGTGGTGGTGAGGACGCAATCGGCCATTACCGTGCAGGCGGTGGCCGAGCCCTATATCCGCCGCCGGGCCATCCGCCACCTGGAGAAGGGGAGGGTGGTCATCTTCGCCGCGGGCACCGGCAACCCCTACATGACCACTGATACCGCCGCCGCCCTCCGGGCCATCGAGATCAAGGCAGATGTGCTCCTCATGGCCAAGCACGGTGTGGACGGTATATACGAGGCCGACCCCCGCAAGGTGCCCACGGCACGCAAGTTCCAGAGCATCGCCTATATGGAGGCCATCAGGCGCCGTCTGGAGGTGATGGACAGCACCGCCCTCTCCCTCTGCATGGACAACGGCCTGCCTATCGTCGTCTTCGACCTGCAGGCTCCGGACAGCATCGTGCGCGTGGTGCAGGGGGAGCCCTTGGGCACCCGTGTAGGGCAGGAGGAGACGGTGCTGGCCCCGGCGGCGCAAGGGAGGTGAGCCAGAGGTGAGGGAGGAGGTGGATGCCATTCTCAAGGAGGCCAAAGCGCGCATGGCCAAGGCTGTGGAGGTATTGGCCCACGACTTGGCCAGCATCCGCACGGGGCGGGCCAGCCCCGCCCTGGTGGAGAACATCAAGGTGGACTATTACGGCACCCCCACCCCTATAAAACAGCTGGCCACCATCACCGCCCCTGAGGCTCGCCTCATCGTCATCCAGCCTTGGGACCGCTCCCTGATCAAGGCCATAGAGAAGGCCATCCAGCAGTCGGAGTTGGGCGTCACCCCCACCGACGACGGCACCGTCATCCGCATCGTCCTCCCGCCCCTGTCGGAGGAGAGGCGGCGGGAGGTGGCCAAGGTGGTGCGGCAGCGGGTGGAACAGGGGCGGGTGGCCGTGCGTAATGTGCGCCGCGACGCCCACGACCACCTGCGTCAACTGGAGCGGGAGCACAAGATCTCCGAGGACGAGTTCCGGCGGGCGGAGCAGGAGCTACAGAAGCTCACCGATTCCTTCATCAAGGAGGTGGACCAGCTGGGGGAGGCCAAGGAAGAGGAGGTGCTGAAGGTCTGAGGCGCTCCCCGTTGGTGGCTACCGCTCCCTCGCCCCCCAGCCCCGGGCCCGCCCAGGAGCCTCCTCCCCCATTGCCCCTGGCACGGGTGCCCTTGCATGTGGCTATCATCATGGACGGCAACGGGCGTTGGGCCCGCGAGAGGGGGCTCCCCCGCCTGGCCGGCCATCGGGCGGGGACGGAGAACCTGAGGCGGGTCATCCGCCGCTTCGGCGACTATGGCGTCAAGTATCTCACCCTTTACGCCTTCTCCACCGAGAACTGGCTTCGGCCCAGGCGGGAGGTGGAGGGGCTCATGCGGCTTCTGCGTCAGGTCATCCGCCGTGAGCTGTCCCACTTGCACGAGAACGGCGTCCGCCTCCTCCACATCGGCCGCCTGGAAGGCCTCCCCCCGCGGCTGCAGCGGCAGGTGCGGGAGGCTATGGAGCTGACTAAGGACAACCAGCGCATGACCCTCGTCATCGCCTTCAACTATGGGGGGAGGGCGGAGTTGGTGGACGCCATAAGGCGCATCGTGGCTGCAGGGATCCCCCCAGAAAAGGTGGACGAGGCGGTGGTGGCTGCACATTTGTACACTGCCGGCCTTCCCGACCCTGACCTCATCATCCGCACGGGGGGGGAGATGCGCCTCTCCAACTTCCTCCTCTGGCAGGGCGCCTATGCCGAGTTCTACTCCACGCCTGTATATTGGCCGGATTTCCAGGAGCGAGACATAGACCAAGCTCTGTTAGCCTATTCCCGCCGCCAGCGGCGGTTTGGCCGCCTGCCCCAAGATGAGAGCGATTATCCCCGGCCGTGGGACGGCCACCGCTGACGCCCTGCTGGCCAGGACTCTCTCGGGGCTGGTGGGGGTGCCGGCCATACTGGGCATCGCCTGGCTGGGGGGGGTGGCCTTCGCCCTGGGGACGGGGGCGGTGCTGGTGACGGGCGCGGCGGAGCTCCTTGCAGCGGCCATGCCCCCGGCGCGGCGGGGAGAGCTCCTGCCTTGGCGGCAGAGGCCCTTGGCCTATCTAGGGCTGGCGCTGGTGGCCCTGATGGTGGCCGCCGCCTATCACGGTGGAGAGTGGTGGACGGGTGCTGCTGCCCTGGCGGTGGCCCTGCTCCTCCTGGCCTCCATCTTGCGCCCCCGCCCATCCCAGGTCTTGGGGGAGTGGGGGCTGACGACGGCCGCTGTCCTCTACGTGGGCTTGCTGGGAAGCCACCTGGTGGGCCTACGCCAGGGGGCGCAGGGGCTGGACTGGACCATTCTGGCCATCTTCGGCGCCTTCACCACTGATACATCCGCCTATCTGGTAGGGAGGGCGGTGGGGCGAAGGCGCATGGCTCCCCACTTGAGCCCTGGCAAGACCTGGGAGGGGACGCTGGGGGGGCTCCTCCTGGGGGCGGGGGGAGTGGTCCTCATCAACTGGGCCACCGGCCTGCGGCTGAGGCCCGGGGAGCTGGCTCCCCTAGCTGCCCTCCTGCCCGTGGCCGCCGTCCTGGGCGATTTGGGGGAATCGTTCATCAAGCGGGGCACAGGGACGAAGGACGCCTCTGCCCTCATCCCCGGCCATGGCGGCTTTCTGGATAGGCTCGACTCCGTATTGCTCACTGCCCCCCTGGTATACTATTGGCGTCTATGGGTGGTAGGGTGAGGGCGCTGGCCATCATCGGCTCCACCGGCTCCATCGGCCGGCAGGCCCTGGAGGTGGTAAGGGCTCTGCCTGAGCGGCTGCAGGTAATGGGGCTGGCGGCGGGCAACAACATAGACCTCCTGAAGGAGCAGGCCCGCCTCTTCCGCCCCCGCTATGTTTACGCCGCCTCTGGGCGTCATGTCCTGCCCCACCTGCAGGAGGCGGTACCCGGCTGCCAGTGGGCAACGCCTGAGGAGATGGCCACCGCCCCGGACGTGGACATCGTCTTGGTGGCCACTGTGGGGGGCGCTGGCCTCATGCCCACCCTGGTGGCCCTTAAGGCGGGCAAGGTGGTGGCCTTGGCCAACAAAGAGGTGCTGGTGATGGCTGGCCACCTGGTGATGGAGGCGGCCCGCCTGGGCGGGGGCGAGCTGCGGCCGGTGGACTCGGAGCACTCGGCCATCTGGCAGTGCTTGTGGGGGGAGGAAGCCAGCAGGGTGACCCGCCTCGTCCTCACCGCCTCAGGGGGCCCCTTCCGCGATATCCCTCTGGAGGAGCTGGAGCGGGTGACGGCTCAGCAGGCCCTGTGCCACCCCACCTGGCGCATGGGGCCCAAGGTGACGGTGGACTCGGCCACCCTCCTCAATAAGGGGTTGGAGTGCTTAGAGGCCCGCTGGCTCTTCGACATCCCCCTGGAACGCATAGAGGTGGTGATACATCGGGAGAGCATCGTCCACTCTTTGGTAGAGTTCTGCGATGGTTCGGTGAAGGCCCAGCTCAGCCCTCCGGACATGCGCCTGCCCATCCAGCTGGCCCTCACCTACCCGGAGCGGGTGGCGGGAGTAGAGGTGCCCCGGCTGGACTTGGCCCTCCTGGGGGCCCTCCACTTCGGCCCTGTGGATTTGGGCCGCTATCCCTGCCTAGGTCTGGCCCTGGAGGTGGGGCGACGCGGCGGCACCTACCCTGCTGTCCTCTCTGGGGCCGATGAGGTGGCGGTGCAGGCCTTCCTGGCCGGCCATATACGCTTTTTGGATATCTATCGTCTGCTCCTGGACGTGCTGGAGGCTCATGTCCCAGTGGGTCGGCCAGACCTGGCCCAGGTGGTAGCCGCCTACGAGTGGGCCAAAGCACGGGCCGAGGAGTGGGTGAGGGCGCGGATGTGAACCCCCAGGCTATCCTGGCCTTTGTAGGCATTCTGGCCTTCCTCATCGTGGCCCATGAGGCGGGTCACTTCCTCACGGCCAAGCTGGCGGGAGTTAAGGTGCTGGAGGCGGGGCTGGGCTACCCTCCCCGCCTGTGGGCCTTCCGTTTCCGCGACACCATCTATTCCCTCAACCTCCTCCCCTTGGGGGGGTTCGTCCGCCTCCTGGGGGAGGAGGACCCCAGCCACCCGCAGAGCCTGGCCGCCCAGCCGGCATGGGTCAGGTTGGTGGTTTTGGCTTCCGGATCCTTCATGAATCTGGCTCTTCCCGTCTTTCTGTTTGCCGTGGCCTTCATGATACCGCGGGAGGTGCCGGTGGGGTTGGTGACCATCGCCTCGGTGCTGCCGGACTCCCCAGCGGCGGAGGCAGGGCTGAGGCCGGGGGACGTCATCCTAGCCATCAACGGGCAGAAGGTCTCCAACGTCCAAGAGGTGGGCCGCCTGGTGCGCCTCAATATGGGGGAGGTGCTGCAGTTCACCATCAAGCGGCCCACGGGCTCCTTCGGCTTCTTAGGGAGTGGTGGGGGGGAGGTGCTGACCCTGCCGGTGAAGGCCCGCTTTCGCTCCAGCGCTCCCACAGGCATCCGCATATACATGACGGGCACCTATACCGTGCGGGAGCGCTCACCCCCTTGGCAGGCCGTGGCTCAGGGCTGGACGGCCACCATCGATGCCCTCATCTTGGCTCGCAACGAGGTCATCTCCTGGTTCACGGGGGGAGGGAGGCCCCAGGTGACGGGGCCTGTGGGCATCGCCCAGGCCACGGAGGAGGTGGTGGAGACATGGGGCTGGCGGGCCCTCCTGGACTTCTCAGCTCTCCTCTCCATCAACTTGGCCATCATAAACCTCCTCCCCCTACCCATGCTGGACGGGGGGCGCATCCTCTTCGTCCTGCTGGAGGTGGTGCGCAGGGGTAAGCGCATCGCCCCCGAGAAGGAGGCCCTAGTGCACCTCATCGGCCTGGCGGCTATCATAAGCTTGGCGGTGATCGTCACTTACTTCGATGTGCTGCGCATCATAAGAGGGGAGGGCATGGCGCCGTGAGGGAGCTAGAGAGCATGTTCACCTTGGCCCCCCGCCGCAAGACCAGGCCCATCTGGGTGGGGACGGTGCAGATCGGAGGCGACGCTCCCATCGCCGTCCAGTCCATGACCAATACCGACACGGCCGACGTGGCGGCCACCCTGCGTCAGATCCGGGAGCTGGCGGAGCTGGGCTGTGACATAGTGCGGGTGGCGGTGCCCGATAGGGAGGCGGCGGAGGCCCTGCCGGAGCTGGTGAAGAAGAGCCCCGTCCCCCTCATCGCCGACATCCATTTCGACCACCGCCTGGCCCTCATGGCCCTGCGGGCGGGCATTCACGGCCTGCGCCTCAACCCAGGCACCATCCGTGACCAGGAGAAGGTGAAGGAGGTGGTGAGGGAGGCCAAGGCCCGCCAGGTGCCCATCCGGGTTGGGGTCAACGAGGGCAGCCTCCCCCCCCTTCCCCCCCTCAAGGAAGGGGAGGAGCCACCTCCCAAATGGCGGCGTATGGTGGATGCTGCCCTCTGGGAGATCCAGATCCTGGAGGACCTGGGGTTCTCCGACATCAAGATCTCCCTCAAGGCCTTCGATGTGCCCACTATGGTCACCGCCTACCGCGAGATGGCCAAGTTGGTGGAATACCCCTTCCACCTGGGGGTGACGGAGGCTGGTCCTCCCAGGTCGGGGGCGGTGCGCTCGGCGGTGGGCATCGGCATCCTCCTGGCTGAGGGGATCGGGGACACCATCCGCGTCTCCTTGGCTGCCGACCCGCGGGAGGAGGTGCCGGTGGCCTGGGAGATCCTCAAGGCCCTCAACCTCCGTCAGCGGGGGCCCACCATCGTGGCCTGCCCCACCTGCGGCCGCATCGAGATCGACATGCTCCCCCTGGTGGAGAAGGTGGAGGCCTATTTCCAGAGGCTGGGTTATCCTATCACCGTGGCCGTCATGGGGTGCGTGGTCAACGGCCCCGGTGAGGCCCGGGAGGCAGACATCGGCATCGCCGGCGGCAAGGGGAAGGGGGCCATCTTCCGCAAGGGCCAGGTGGTACGAGTGGTGCCCGAGGATCAGTTCCTCACGGCCCTCATCGAGGAGGGGCATAAGGTGATACAGGAGAGGTTTGGGCAGGCCCCTCCCCCTCCCCAGACCCCCTCCGAGGAGGTCATCCCCCTGACGGTGGCCCAGGATCCCCCGGGGCGGGTGGGGCGCCGCTAGGGATATGACCCTAGAGGTGCGTCTGGCCTTCCTTCTCTTCTTCTTCCTGCTCTGGGGCATGGGCGGGCTTTTGCCGTGGACGGTGGCGGCCGTGTGGCGTCGCGGGCGGGGGGTGGTGCTGGCCCTCCCCCTGGCACCCACAGGAGGCATGGGGGTGGGCGTCCTCACCCCCCTCCTGGGGGCCGATGATGGGCGGGGTTTCCTCGTAAGCCTGGCGGCCTCGGTGATGGGTGGGGCCCTGGCCACCGCCGCCGGCATATGGTTAGAGGCCCACCTGGCGCCGCCGCCCAGGGGGCGGTGAGGCTAAAATATGTCGTGATGGCGCCCTACGCCTTGTCCACTATGTGGTGGCAGGGGCGGTTCCCCAACCTGGGGGAGTTCGCTCGTGCTGCCCGGCGCCTGGGGTTCCCCAACGTGGAGATAAGCTACGTGGTGGGGCCAGAGGGGGTGGAGGAGCTGCTGGCTTCCCATGAGGTGGGCATCACGTCGGTCCATAACCCTGTCCCCCGCGTCTTCATCGATGGACGGAGCAGCGAACAGTTCAACCTGGCCGCCACCGACGAGGACGAGAGGCGTCTGGCGGTGGAGCTGGGACGCCGCACCCTGGAGGTGGCCGCCCGAGCGGGAGCCAGGGCGGTGGTGGTGCACATGGGCCATCTGCCCCAGGGCTTGGCGCCGGAGCGCGAGCTCCGCCGTCTCTATGACCAAGGCCTAAGGGAGGGGGAGGAGGTGGAGGCCTTGCGCAGCATGTGCCGCCGCCTTCGGGCGGAGGCAGTGCCGCCCTACCTAGAGCAGGCCCGGCGCTCTCTGGAGGAGCTGGCCGAGAAGGCCACCTCCCTGGGGGTGGCCATCGCCCTAGAGAACCGGTTCCACTATCACGAAATCCCCACCGTCGAAGAGGCGCAGCAGCTCCTGTCTCCCTATCCCCCTCACCTAGTAGGATACTGGCACGACGTGGGCCACGCTGAGGTCCTAGACCGCCTGGGCCTGGTGCCCAAGGAGAGGTGGCTGAAGGAGCTGGGGGACCGCTGCCTGGGCTCTCACCTACACGATGTGGTAGGCCTTACCGACCACCGTGCTCCCGGCCAAGGGACCGCCGATTGGGACTACATCTCCCGCTATCTCCCTGCCCATGCCCTGCGGGTGCTAGAGATCAACCAAGAGGTGCCGGAGGAGCAAGTGGTTGGAGCCCTCGACTTTTTGCGCCAGCGTGGCCTGCTGTGACGCCGCCCACGCCGCTGAGTCCTCCACCCTGCGCTGCTCTGGAGGCTCCTCCTCCGGCTTGGGCGGGCTCCGTGCTATGATGGGCATCGGGACGCCAAGGTTCAGGTTGGGGCTTTGGCCATGCGCCTCTCGCAGCTCTTCGGCCGCACCATGCGCCAGCCTCCGGCGGAGGCGGAGACGGCCTCTCACCGCCTGTTGGTGCAGGCGGGGCTGGTGGCCCAGCTGGCTGCCGGCATCTATTCCTACTTGCCCCTGGCCTGGAAGGTGCTGCGCAAGATAGAGGACATCGTGCGGGAGGAGATGGACGCTGCCGGCGGCCAGGAGCTGCACCTCCCTGCCCTCCACCCCCTGGAGATCTGGCAGGCCTCGGGCCGCCATCAGACCATGCGGGATGTCCTCTTCCACGTGCAGGACAAACGGGGGAGGGAGTTCGTCCTGGGCCCTACCCACGAGGAGGTCATCACCGACCTCTTCAAGCGCTACGTCCGCTCCTACCGGGACCTCCCCCTTCTGGTCTACCAGATCCAGACCAAGTTCCGGGACGAGCCCCGCCCCCGCGCCGGCCTCATACGGCTGCGGGAGTTCATTATGAAGGACCTCTACAGCTTCGATGCCGACTGGGAGGGGCTGGACGTCTCTTACCAGAAGATGCTGGAGGCCTATGCCCGGGTCTTCCAACGGTGCGGGGTGCCAGCGGTGCCCGTCCTGGCCGATGCTGGTGCCATGGGTGGCAGGGACACCCATGAGTTCATGTACTTGACGGATGTGGGCGAGGACTCCTGTCTCTTCTGCCCCGCCTGCGGCTATGCGGCCAACGCTGAGGTGGCCACCTTCCGCAAACTCCCTGTCCACGCCGATGAGCCCCCCAGGCCCCTGGAGGAGGTCCACACCCCAGGGGTCACCACCATCGCCCAGCTGGCCCGCTTCCTGGGAGTGCCCGAGTCCCGGACCTGCAAGGCCGTCTTCTACATGGCCGATGGCCGCCCTGTCCTGGCCGCCGTCCGGGGGGATATGGACGTCAACCAGACCAAGCTAAAGCGGGCCATTGGTGCTGTGGAACTCCACTACATGGCGGAGGACGAGGTGGCCCGGGCTGGCCTGGTGGCCGGCTCTGCCTCCGCTGTGGGCCTTGAGGGGGCCATAGTGGTGGCCGACGACCTCCTCCTGCAAGAACGGAACCTGGTGGCAGGTGCCAACCGCCCCGATTATCACCTCCTGAACGTCAACTATGGGCGGGACTGGCAGGCGGACGTAGTGGCCGATATCGCCCTGGCCGGCCATGGCCATCCCTGCCCCCAGTGCGGTGAGCCCCTGGAGCTGCGGCGAGGGGTGGAGCTGGGGCAGGTCTTCAAGTTGGGGACCCATTACTCGGAGAAGATGGGGGCTACCTTCCTGGATAGGGATGGGCAGCGCCGGCCGGCCATCATGGGCTGTTATGGCATCGGCATCGACCGGCTGCTGGCGGTGGTAGTGGAGGCCAACCACGATAAGGACGGCATCATCTGGCCCCGCGAGCTGGCCCCCTATCGGGGGCATCTGGTGGCCATCGCCGTGGACCGCCCAGAGGTGAGGGAGGTGGCCGAGGAGATCTACCGCCGACTCAAGGCCGCTGGACTGGAGCCCCTCTACGACGACCGTGAGGAGACACCAGGGGTCAAGCTCAAGGACGCCGACCTCCTGGGCATGCCCCTACGCGTCACCGTCAGCCCCCGCACCTTAGAGAGGGGAGCGGCGGAGCTGAAACTGCGGAGCTCACCTGAGACCCGCCTCGTGCCTTTGGAGGAAGTGGTGCAGGCGGTGGCTCAGGCCTAGGGGGCTGCGACGACAGTCAGGCTCCCCGGGCCGTAGGGCTCAACTCCCTCTTGACGGCCGTAACCCCGCGAACCCCTTCCAGCTTGGCCAGGAGGCGGATGAGCTGAGAGAGGCCCTGGGTCTCCAGGGTCACGTAGATGGTGATGGTCCCATCATCGTGCTCCTGGGAGCGGATGCCCGTCATGTTCACCCCCTCCTCGGCCACTAGGGTGGAGATATCGCGCATGAGGCCTACTCGGTCCCAGGCGTCGATGCGCACGGCCACGGGGTAGACGTGGCCCGGGGCACCCCACTCCACCTCCACCAGCCGCTCCCGCTCCAGGGCTGGCAGGTTGGGGCAGTCGGTGCGGTGCACCGATACTCCCTCCCCACGAGAGACATATCCCACGATGGGGTCGCCAGGCATAGGCTGGCAACAACGGGCCAGACGAGTGAGGAGGTCGCCACTGCCCAGCACCCGCACGCCAGCTGCCGAGACCAAGGGCTGATGGCGAGGGCGATGGGGCGCCTGAGGGGGCGGCTCCAAAAGGTGGGGTATGCGGGTGAGGACCTGGTGAGGGCTTAACTCCCCGTATCCCAGGCGGAAGAAGAGCTCCTCCACGTCCGTGAGGCCGAAGGCCCGCACAAGCTCTCCCTCTACCTGGGCCAGCTCCAGGCCGAGGCGGGAGAGCTCCTTAAGGAGCATCTCGCGGCCGCGGGCCACGTTTTCCGCCCGCTCCTGCCGCTTGAACCATTGACGTATCTTCTGGCGGGCGTGGCTGGTATGGACGTAGCCCAGCTCAGGGTTGAGCCAGTCGCGGGAGGGCCCTTTGGCTGTCTTGCTGACGATGATCTCCACCACGTCGCCGTTCTGGAGCTGGTAATTGAGGGGGACGAGGCGGCCGTTGACCTTGGCCCCCACGCACCGGTGGCCCAGGTCGGTGTGGATGCGGTAGGCGAAGTCGATGGGGGTGGCACCACGGGGGAGCTCCTTCACCTCCCCCTTGGGGGTGAAGACGAAGACCTGGTCTTGGAAGATGTCACTCTTGATGGCCTCCACTAGCTCCTGGGCGCCAGCCATCTCTTGGTGCCACTGCAGGAGCTGGCGCAGCCAGGCCAGTCGCTCTTGGTATCGGCGGTCCGGTTTCTCCCCCTCCTTGTAGCGCCAGTGGGCGGCCACGCCGTATTCGGCCACCTGGTGCATCTCGTGGGTGCGGATCTGCACCTCTAAGGGGCGGCCCCCGGGGCCCATCACAGTGGTGTGCAGGGATTGGTACATGCTCTGCTTGGGCTTGGCGATGTAGTCGTCGAAGGTGCCCGGCAGGGGGGTGAAGATGCTATGGACGATGCCCAGGGCCCGATAACACTCGGGCACGCTGTCCACCAAGATGCGCACTGCCAGCAAGTCATAGATCTCGTGGGGGTTGCGCCCCTCAGCGGCGTACCGCTGCATCTTCTGGTAGATGCTGTAGATGTGCTTGGCCCGCCCCTGCACCTGGGCCGAGAGACCGTGGCGGGAAAGCTCCTCCTGGAGGAGACGGCACACATGGTTGATATAGCGCTGACGGGCCTCCCGCTTGGTGGCCAGCATATCGGCGATGGCCCGGTACTTGTCGGGCTCCAGGTAGCGGAAGGCCAAGTCCTCCAGCTGCCACTTGAACTGCCAGATGCCCAGGCGGGCAGCCAGAGGGGCGTAGATCTCCAGGGTCTCGCGGGCGATGCGCACCTGGTCCTCCCGGGGGAGAGCGTACAGGGTGAGCATGTTGTGGAGGCGGTCGGCCAGCTTGATGAGGACCACCCGCAGGTCGCGGGCCATGGCCAAGAACATCTTGCGCAAGTTTTCGGCCTGCATCCTCTCCCCTGCAGCCCGGTCCTCCAAGGTCTCCCAAGGGATCTGGCCCAGCTTGGTGACCCCTTCCACTAGGGAGGCCACCCCTTCCCCGAAGAGCTGGCGAAGATCTTGGTTGGGGATGCCACAGTCCTCCTGCACGTCGTGGAGGAGGGCGGCGGCCACTGTCTCGGCGTCCAGCTGTAGCTCGGCCATGCTATAGGCCGTGTGCAAGGGGTGGGTGATGGCTGGGTCGCCGGAGCGGCGGAATTGGCCTTGGTGGCAGCGGGAGGCAAACTCCAAGGCCCTCTCCACCAAGGCTACGCCGGTGGAGGGTAGGTATTGGCGTGCCCGCTCAAGGAGCTCCTGAGGGGAGATGTTACGGGCCTTCATGTCCTCTTTATGAAGTCTATCACATCCTTCTGTCCCTCAAAGGTCGGGGCGTACGGGAGCGCAGCCAGAGGGTCTTAAGGCCCCATTCCACCAGCCCGGGGGCCAGGTCCGCGGCCAGCACAGCCATGCGGTCGGCCCAGCTCACATAGGCCCATCGCTCCTCCCGCCTTATGGCCCGCAGGATGCGACGGGCCACGGCCGAAGCCGTGGCCGCCCTGAGGAGAGGGGAGGGCGTGGGCAGCTCCACCTCTTTTATGCTGTGGCGATGGAAGGGGGTGGCCGTATACCCAGGGAAGACGGCGACGACTTTTATCCCATAAGGGGCCAGCTCCACCCGCAGGGCGCTGGAGAGGGCGGCCAAGGCGGCCTTGGTGGCCGAGTATATGGCACCGTAGGGCATAGCCACCCTAGCAGCTACCGAGGAGACGTTAACTATGACGCCTCTCCCCTGGGCCCGCATGTGGGGCACCACGGCCTGGATGCAGTGGATGGCTCCTAGCAGGTTCACGTCCAGAACATAGCGCATGTTGTCCACGTCTCCCTCGGCCACGGTGGCGTCCAGGCCCAGGCCAGCGTTATTTATGAGTATGTCAATCCCGCCCAGGGCCTCCAACGTCTCATTGGTCATGGCCTGCACCGATTCCCGCTCTCGGACATCGGTGGGGACCACCAGGCACCGTCCGGGGGCCTCTGCCAGCTCCTGGGCCAGCTCCTCTAATGCCTCCCGCTGACGGGAGGCCAGGACAACATGGGCGCCAGCCAGGGCCAGGGCCCTAGCGGTGGCCCGCCCGATGCCGCTGGAGGCGCCGGTGACGATGGCGCGTGCGCCCTCTATGCGCATGCTCCCCTCCTGCTCTTGTGATGTGGGCGGCCTTCTAGTATGCTCGCATAGGGCAGAGAGGGGAATATGGGCCATGCCTTTGCGCTACCGAGCTCCCCGGGGAACTCAGGACATCCTCCCCGAAGAGCAGCCCTACTGGGACTACGTGCGGGAGGCCGCTCAACGCCTCTGTCGCCTCTTCGGCTATGAGCGCATAGACACCCCCGTCTTCGAGGTGGCTGCCCTCTTCATACGCACCACGGGAGAGGCCACGGACATCGTGCAGAAGGAGATGTACGTGTTCAAGGACCGTGGTGGGCAGGAGATGGCCCTGAGGCCGGAGGGCACCGCTCCCGTTTGCCGCGCTTACCTGGAGCATGGCCTGGCCAGCCGCCCCCGCCCCCTGCGCCTCTGGTACTGGGCGCCCATCTTCCGATACGACCGTCCCCAGGCGGGCCGGTACCGTCAGCATCACCAGTTCGGGGTCGAGGCCCTGGGGGACGCCAGCCCAGCTATGGACGCCGAGGTGATAGAGCTCTTGTGGCGTTTCTACCAGGAGCTGGGGCTGGAGGGTCTCTCCATCCACCTCAACTCCCTGGGGGATGATAGATGCCGGCCGCGGTACGTGGAGGAGCTGCGCCGCTACTACCAGGGGCGGCTGGAGCGGGCCTGCCCCGATTGCCAGGCCCGTTACCACCGCAACCCCCTGCGCCTTTTGGACTGCAAGCGGGACGAGTGCCAGCCCCTTGTAGCTGCGGCCCCGCCCATCACCGACTATCTATGCCAGGAGTGCCTGGGCCACTTGGAGGACCTAAAAGAGCATCTGAAGGCCTTGGACATACCCTACGTCCTTAATCCGCGGTTGGTGCGGGGCTTCGACTACTACACACGCACCGTCTTCGAGGTGTACCCGCCCCAGGAGGGAGCGCAGTCGGCCGTAGGGGGAGGGGGCCGGTACGACGGTCTGGTGGAGGGGCTTGGCGGCCCCCCCACGCCAGCCGTGGGCTTTGGCACGGGCATCGAGCGCATCATCATGAACCTGAAGCGACAGGAGGTGGCTATTCCCCCTGCCCCCCGACCCCAGGTCTACGTGGCCTGGCAGGGAGCCGAAGCCCGCCTCCCTGCCGTGCGCCTGGCCAGCCAGCTGCGGCGGCAAGGGGTGGCGGCTATGGCTGCCACCGGCGACCGTTCCCTGAAGGCCCAGATGCGCCAGGCCGATGCCCGTGGCATCCCCTATGTGGCCATCCTGGGGCCGCAGGAGCTGGCCCAGGGCACTGTCACCCTGCGGCGCCTGGCCGATGGCCACCAGGAAACGGTGCCCCAGGACCAGCTGGCTACTAGGCTAATGGTATAATGACCCCTGGGGGCCCTCTCGGCCCCCCCATCCGCTATGTGGGAGAGGCTCGAGGAGCTAGAGCGTCGGTTCCAGGACATCGTCAACGAGATGGCCCGCCCGGAGGTGGCCGCCGACTATGGCCGCTTGCAGGCCCTGGTGCGGGAGCATGCTGCCCTGGAGCCGCTGGTCTCCCTCTATCGCCGCTATAAGGAAGCGAGGCGTCGGGCCGAGGAGGCGGAGGCCCTTCTAGAGGGGGAGGCGGACCCGGAGCTCATGGCCCTGGCCCGCGCCGAACTGGCGGCGGCCCAGGAGGAGATGGCGCGTCTGGAGAGGGAGCTGAGGCTGGCCCTCCTCCCCAAGAGCCCCTACGACAAGAAGGACGTCATTATGGAGATAAGGGCTGCTGCTGGGGGGGAGGAGGCTGCCCTCTTCGCCGCCGACCTCTTCCGCATGTACACCCGCTACGCCGAGCGCCAGGGGTGGGAGGTGGAGGTCATCTCTAGCAACCCCAGTGACCTAGGGGGTTTCAAGGAGATCATCTTCGAGGTGAGGGGAGAGGGGGCCTACTCCCGCCTCAAGCACGAATCGGGCGTCCACCGCGTCCAGAGGATACCCATCACCGAGGCCGGGGGGCGCATCCACACCTCCACCGCCACCGTGGCTGTCCTGCCCGAGCCCGATGAGGTGGACCTGCACATCGATGAGAAGGACCTGCGCATTGAGACCTTTGGCTCCTCGGGCCCCGGCGGCCAACACATGCAGAAGACGGCCTCCGCTGTGCGCATAACTCACATCCCCACGGGCATCACCGCCGTCTGCCAGGACGACCGTTCCCAGATCCGTAACCGCCAGAGGGCTATGCAACTCCTGCGGGCCCGCCTGCTGGACCTGGAGCGCCGGCGCCAACAGGAGCAGCTGGACGCCGCTCGTCGCTCTCAGGTGGGCACGGGGGAGAGGGCGGAGAAGATCCGCACCTATAACTTCCCCCAGGATCGGGTTACCGACCATCGCATCGGCCTCACCATTCATAATTTGCAGGCGGTCCTGGACGGGGAATTGGACCCCATCATCGATGCCCTCATTCAGGCGGAGGAGGAGCGGCTACTGCAGGAGCAGCTGGCGTGAACTTAAGGGAGGCGGTGTCCTGGGCCCGCCGGCTCCTAGCGGGGGCGGGCGTGTCTGATGCTCCCCTGGAAGCTGAGATCCTCCTCTGCCACGCCTTAGGGCTGGGGCGAGCCCAACTGTACGCCCACCTCCGCCATCCCCTGCCTCCCGATGCCCTGCGTCCCCTGCTTTGCCTGGTGGGGAGGCGCATGTCCCGCCAGCCCCTCCCCTATATCGTGGGCCGGCGGGAGTTCTATGGCTTAGACCTGGCGGTGACCCCTGCCGCCATGATCCCCCGTCAGGAGACGGAGCTATTGGTGGAGCTGGCTCTGGAGTGGCTGGCGTCCCACCCTGGCCCCCGCCTGGTGGTGGATGTGGGCACCGGGTGCGGGGCCATCGCCTTGGCGGTGGCCCGCCACGCCCAGGAGGAGGTGCGGGTGGTGGCCACCGAGGTGTCGCCGCCAGCTCTGGCCCTGGCCTGGCAGAACGCCCATCGCCTGGGCCTGGCGGGGCGAGTGCAGATGGTGCTGGCCGACCTCCTTTCCCCTCTGCGGGGCCCCATCGACCTGGTGGTGGCCAACCTCCCCTACATACCCACCGCCGAGCTGGCCTCCGCCCCCCCTGAGCTGCGCTGGGAACCGCGGGTGGCCCTGGACGGCGGACCCGATGGCCTGCGCCTGGTGGCCCGCCTCCTCTCCCAGCTCCCCGCCCGCCTCGCCCCCGGCGGCGCCGCCCTCCTAGAGCTGGCCCCACAGCAGGTGGAGCAGGCCCTGGCCCTGGCCCGCCACCACCTCCCCACCGCCCGTCCCCAGCTCTATCGCGACCTGGCCCGCCTCCCCCGTGCCCTCCTCCTCCACCTCCCGCCCCATTGACACATCCTCCTTGTCCTCTTAGCATATTCTCCAGAATGTCACGTGGTGAACTCGACAAATCGTAAAAAGGAGGGGGCTACGTGGTCAGGTCGGTGGGGTTAGAGGAGCCGTCGTGGGAGCTGGTGCTGAGGCGCAACAGCATCGAGAGGCTGAAGGAGGAGAAGTTTCCGCTGGACATCATCCACGAGCTGCCGGAGCTCATCGCCCGGGGGTACGAGGCGGTGCCGGAGGAGGACATGGTCCGCCTCTACTGGTGGGGCATTGCTCACGACAAGCCCAAGGTGGGGACGTTCATGGTGCGCATCAAGGTGGCTGGGGGGCTATTGGCCCCTTGGCAGCTGCGGGCCATCGGCGCCATATCCATGCGCTATGGCCGCAACTATGGCGAGCTGACCACCCGCCAGGGGATCCAGCTCCACTGGGTACGCATGGAGAAGTTGCCGGAGGTCCTTGCGGCCATCCAAGAGGCTGGCCTCACCACTGTGGGGGCGGAGGGGGACACGGTGCGCAACATCACCACCTGCCCTGTGGCCGGCATCAGCCGGGAGGAGCTGTTCGATGTTCGGCCAACCATCGCTGCGGTGGCCCGCTTCTTCTGGGGCAACCGCGATTACTCCAACCTCCCTCGCAAGCAGAAGTTCACCATCAGCGCCTGCCCCTACCAGTGCAACGCCCCTGAGATCCACGATGTGGCCCTGGTGGGGGTCATGAAGGAGGGGCGTCCGGGCTTCGCCGTGCGGGTGGGAGGAGGCCTCTCCGCCACCCCCCGCATCTCCCGCGACCTGGGCGTCTTCGTGCCGGTGGAGGAGGCGGTGGATGTGCTGAGGGCGGTGACGGACGTCTGGCAGCACAACAACCGGTACCGCCTCAGCCGGGCCAAGGCGCGCATCAAGTTCCTGATGGACGACTACGGCCCGGAGGCTGTGCGGGCCATGGTGGAGGAGCGGCTGGGCCGCCCCCTGGAGGATGGGGCCGCCCCCCCTCCCATAGGGGAGGGCGACCACATGGGCATCCATCCCCAGCGTCAGGAGGGCCTCTATTACGTAGGGTTCCCTGTCCCCAATGGCCGTATGACGGGCAGCCAGATGCAGCAGCTGGCGGACGTGGTGGAAACGGTGGGGGGAGACATCCGCCTCACCCGCGAGCAGAACTTCATCGTCGGCAACGTGCCTGAGGACCGCTTGGGATGGCTATTGGAGCAGGTAGCCCGACTGGGCTTCCCCCATGACCGGCACCGCTTGTACGCCAACTCCACCGCCTGCACCAGCCATGAGTTCTGCAACTACTCGGTGGCGGAGACCAAGGGGAAGCTGGAGGAGATAGTGCATGCCCTGGAGGAGAGGTTCGGCAGGCGCATCGAAGGGCTCAAGATCTACATGGACGGGTGCCCCCACGCCTGCGCCCACCATTGGGTGGGGGAGATAGGTCTGCAGGGGACCACCGCCCCCGGCCCGGGCCTTAGCAAGATCGAGGCCTACGACATCACCCTGCGTGGGGGTCTGGGGCCCAAGGCGGCCATCGGCAGGCCCATCCTCCGCCGCATCCCTCACCATCAGGTCACACAGGTGTTGGAGAGGCTGGTGGAGGCATGGCTCAGGGAGCGGGAGGCGCGTGGCCAGCCCTACTCCTTCCGCGACTTCTGCGACCATCACACCGATGAGGAGCTCCAGGCCATCGCCTTGGGCCAGCCTCTCAAGGAGGAGAAGCGGATGGCCATCGTCCGCATCCCTGGCCCCTTGTTGGACGCCACGGGGGGCTTGGACACGGTGGAGGTGCCGCCAGGGACGGTGCGGGAGGCCATCGAGGCTGCGGGCCGCCTCTTCCCTCAGCTCAAGGCGCGCGTCCTAACCTCGCAAGGGGAGGTGGACCCATCGGTGAACCTCTATGTCAACGAGGAAGACATCCGCGCCCTTCAGGGGCTGGACACCCCCCTCCAAGTGGGGGACGAGCTGGTCATCCTCTTGGCTATGTCCGGTGGCTAAAGACGAGGAGGTGAGGCCATGGCCCAGCGTGTGCTCTTCGACGACCTGGAGATCGGCGAGATCGCCATGGAGCTGGACGACAAGGAGCCCCAGGAGGTCATCGCTTGGGCCATCGAGACCTTTGGCGATGGGGTGGCGGTGGTCACCGCCCTCCAGGCCGAGGGAACGGTGGTGCTGGACATGGCCTATCGCCTCAAGCCTGACATCTGGGTCATCACTGTGGACACGGGCAGGCTCCCCCAGGCCACCTATGAGTTCCTGGACCGGGTGCGGGAGCGGTATCACCAGGCCCGCTGGCGCGTCCTCTTCCCCGACCGGCGGGAGGTGGAGGCCATGGTGCGCCGTCATGGGGTGAACCTGTTCTACAAAGCGGTGCCCTTGCGGCTCCTGTGCTGCCAGATCCGGAAGGTCCGGCCCCTGGTGGAGGCCCTCGGGGAGCTGGACGCCTGGTTCACAGGCCTGCGGCGCGAGCAATGGGCCTCCCGGGCCGCCATCCGCAAGGTGGAGCTGGATCACGACCATGGGGGCATCGTCAAGGTCAACCCTTTGGCCGACTGGACCAAGGAGGAGGTTTGGGAGTACATCCGCCAGCACAACCTCCCCTACCACCCACTCTACGACCGGGGGTATACCAGCATCGGCTGCGAGCCCTGCACCCGCCCCATTCAGCCAGGGGAGGACGACCGGGCCGGCCGTTGGTGGTGGGAGGTGGGGGCCCCCAAAGAGTGCGGCATCCACTGTCCCATCGAGACGGGGGGCTTCGAGCATGAGGCGGAGGCCATCCTCAAGGAGGCCCACGGCCTATGAGCGGGGAACCTCTGGCCCTCACCGCCGAAGAGAGGGAGATCCTGGGGCTGGAGCTGGCCTCCCTGGTTCCTGCCCTAGAGGGGGAGAGGCGCCAGCTCTACCAAGCCCTCGCCCAAGCGGTGGCGGATGGCCAGGTGCCCTCCTCTTTAGTGCCCCCCTTGGAGGGCCTGCTGGACCTGGCCCTGGAGACGGGGCGCGCCCGCCTCCTCTACCGCGCTGAGGGGGAGAGGGTCCTCACCGACCTCTTCCGTCGCACCCCCAAAGGGAGGGAGCTGGCCCGCCTCCTGGAGGAGGTGAACAAGGCCCTCTCCTCCCTAGAGGGGCGCACCCTCAGGAGGGTGCAGGTGGCCATGCGCACCCTGGGCCACTTCACCATCGCCCTGGAGGTGGAGGGAGCGGGGGTGACGCTGGCTGTGCGTCCTCAGGGGGTGACGGTGGAGAGCATCTCGGTAGGCTAGGTGGAGGGAGGCATCCCAATGCAGGAACAGGGGTTCGTGGTGTGGCTAACAGGGCTTTCGGGGGCTGGGAAGAGCACCTTGGCCCACGCCCTGGCCCAGGCCCTTGAGGTCATAGGCTGGCGGGTGGAGGTGCTAGACGGCGACGTGGTGCGCCAGCACTTCAGCAAAGGCCTGGGCTTCAGCCGCGAGGACCGCTTGGAGAACATGAAGCGGGTGGCCTATGTGGCCCATCTGCTGGCCCGCAACGGGGTGGCCGTCATCGTCGCGCTCATCTCCCCCTACCGTGAGGGGAGGGATTACGCCCGCCAGCTGATAGGCCGCTTCGTGGAGGTGTACGTGCGCTGCCCCCTGGAGGTCCTCATCGCCCGCGATGTCAAAGGCCTCTATGCCAAGGCCCTGCGGGGGGAGATCCCTCAGTTCACCGGCATAAGCGACCCTTATGAGGAGCCCCTCTCTCCCGAGGTTGTGGTGGACACCCATAGGGAGACGGTCCAGGAGAGCCTGGCCAAGCTATGGCAAGCCCTGAGGGAGCGGGGATACGTCGGGGGGCCCCTGCCGGTCCTGACGGAGGAGGTGGCCTCATGAAGGAGATGACATCCCAGGGCAAACCTCCTCCGGGGAGCGGCCCTGCTGACGATGGGGCCCAGGTGCCCACCACCGTGCCGCCCCATGGCGGGAGGTTGGTGAACCGCGTCCTGCCTCCCGAGCGGGCGCAGGAGGTGCGGGAGCGGGCCCCCTCTTTACCCCAGGTACGCCTTACCCCTAGGCAGCTCTCGGATCTCCAGATGATCGCCCAGGGGGCCTTCAGCCCTCTGGAGGGGTTCATGGGGCGCCGTCACTACCTAAGCGTTTTGCGCCACATGCGTCTGGCCGATGGCACCGTCTGGCCTTTGCCGGTGACCCTGGCCGTGGGGGAGGAGGCGAAGGGCCTGCGGGAGGGGAGGGAGGTAGCCCTCATCTCGCCCGATGGCCAGCTGGCGGGCATCCTGGAGCTGGAGGAGCGCTACTCATACGACAAGGAGGAGGAGGCGCGCCGCGTCTTCCGCACCGACGACCCCCAACACCCCGGGGTGGCTGCCCTCCTCAGCCAGGGGGACGTGCTCCTGGCGGGAAAGGTATGGGCCCTGGAGGTGGATCGCGGCCCTTTCCCCCAGTACCACCGCACCCCCGCTGAGACCCGTGCCGAGTTCGCTAGGCGGGGCTGGCGTACCGTGGTGGGGTTCCAGACCCGTAATCCCATCCATCGGGCCCATGAGTATATACAGAAGTGCGCCCTGGAGGTGGTGGACGGCCTCCTGATCCACCCCCTGGTGGGCGAGACCAAGGCCGACGATGTGCCAGCGGCTATACGCCTTCGCTGCTATGAGGCCCTCCTGGAGGGATACTTCCCCCGGGAGAGGGTGGTGTTATCGGTGTTTCCAGCTTTCATGCGGTATGCCGGGCCGCGGGAGGCTGTGTTCCATGCCATCTGTCGCAAGAACTATGGTTGTACCCACTTTATCGTCGGGCGCGACCACGCTGGGGTAGGCCGTTACTACGGCCCCTACGATGCCCAGCATATATTCAGGGAGTTCCGGCCCGAGGAGCTGGGCATCACCCCCCTCTTCTTTGAGAACGCCTTTTACTGCCGCCGCTGCGGGGCCATGGCCACCGCCAAGACCTGCCCTCACCCTCCCGAGGCGCGGGTGGAGCTCTCGGGGACGCAGGTGAGGGAGATGTTGCAGCAGGGCCAGCCCCCTCCCCCCGAGTTCACTCGCCCCGAGGTGGCTCGCATCCTCCTGGAGGCCAGGGGGTTGGCCCCTGGGACGCTTCGGCCTTAACATGGCTTATGGGATATGGCCGACAGAGTGGGCCAAAAGGGGAAGGGTAACGGCGGCCTCCCCGACGATTGGGCCCTGGCCGAGGTGCCCCTGCAGGACTTCCTGGATGGGCTACGGGAGATGGATGGGGCCCGGGAGGAGGACCTTTCCCATCTGAGCGAGGACGAGATCGAGGCGCGCCTGCGTGGGCGCAAGGGCATAAAGAGCCTGTTGCGGGCGGGCCTGGACTTCGCTGTGCGCCGGACCCGTGATGCCCTGGGCCAGCCAGTGGTGATGATCGTGGTGGGGGCAGCCGTCGCCGTGGCCCTCTACCGGCTGCAAAGACGTAGGCGGCGCCCGTCCTCCTAAGCTTGATCACAAGCCTCCAACGCTGCACCATCCCAGGGGGAACCCCTCGTCAGGGGCGAAGACATGAGGGAGCAGGAGGCGAGGGACAGAGCCGCATATTCGGCCGTGGTGAGGCGGGACACTCGTCCCCTCCCCTTGCCACGCACCGCTCCTAGGTGGGGGCGGCTTTGGCGCCCTTGGCTCTGGGAGGTGGGGGTGGTGGTGGGGGCGCTGGCCCTGGCCGCAGCGGTGCGTCTGAGCTTCGTCTTGTCGGCCGACTTCCCCCTCAACGATGGTGGCCTCTTCTACATCATGGCCCGCGATGTCCAGGAGAACCGCTTCCTCCTGCCCTGGCATACTAGCTACAATGGCCTGGACATCCCCTTCGCCTACCCGCCCCTGGCCTTCTATTTGGCGGCGGCCGTGGACCTAGTGGGGCCGTGGAGCCTGCTGGACGTTATGCGGTTCGTCCCTACGGTGGCTAACGTGTTGACGGTGGGCGCCTTTTACCTCCTGGCGCGGGCTGTCCTGGGACGGGGGTGGGCCGCTGCCTTCGCCCTTTTCCTCTACGCCCTGCTCCCCCGCGTATATCTATGGCAGTTGGGCGGTGGTGGCCTGACTCGCTCCCTCGGTCTGCTGTGGGCTGTGTTGGCCCTGTGGCAGGGATACCTTATGTTCCGCCATGGTAGGGGGCCACGGCCTCTGGCGGTCCTCTTCGCCGCCCTAGCTGTCGTAACCCACCCCGAGATGGGGTGGTTGGTGGCCTTCAGCTACCTCTTGTTCTTGGTGGCCTATGGGCGAAGCCTGCCGGGGCTAAAGACAGCGGCGACGACGGCAGCGGCGGTGGCTATCCTCACCGTTCCCTGGTGGGGAACGGTGGTGGCTCGGCACGGCCTGTCCACCTTGGTGGACGCTTCCCACACTGGGAAGTCCGACTGGCTTTCCTGGGGTTTCCTCAACCATATCCACATCTACATCGCTGAGGAGCCCTTCTTCCCCCTCATGGCCATCCTGGGGTATGGAGGGATGGCCGTAGCCCTGGCCATGGGGCGGCCCTTCCTGCCCCTCTGGTTCCTCCTGGTGTTATATATCGACCCCCGTGTGGCTGGCACCAGCGCCATGCTCCCTATGGCCATGGCAGGGGGGCTGCTCTTGGCCACCCTTTTAGATATAGCCATGAAGGAGGCGACTCCTCTGCCCAGTCTGATATCGCGCCTCTGGCGGGGGGGCGCCAGGTGGGCCCCTTGGGCTTATGGGGGCCTGGCCCTACTGGCGTTATATGCCATCTATTCCTCCCTGCGGGCGGACGCCTGGGCCCCCACCCCCTTGGCAGCCCTGCCATCGTCCGTGCGGGAGGCCATGGACTGGATAGCCCACCACACGCCCGAAGGCGCCCGCTTTGTGGTAGTGCACGGGAGCGGCAACCCCTGGACCGACTCCGTTTCCGAGTGGTTCCCAGCCCTCACGGGGCGGCGAAGCGTAGCCACCGTCCAAGGCTCCGAATGGTTGGGCAAGGAGACGTTCCAGCGTCAGTTGGCAGCCTTTTACGACCTGCAGGGGTGTGCCTATGAAGGGGCCTTCTGCCTGGACCGATGGGCCACCTCCTTCGGTGCAGCCTATGACTATGTTTTCATCCCGTGCGCTGAGGGGTGGGAGTGCGCCCAGTCCCTGCGTCTATCGCTGTCCATGGACAGCCGTTACCTTCTCCTCTATAACGGCAGGGGAGGATACGTCTACTGGCGGGCCAGGGGGACAGCCCTGGCGGATCCCGCCTTGGCCCTAGGGGCCCTGTGATGTCAGGCGTTGGTGGCCGGCGAGGGGCGAGGCCGGGCTAGTTCCATCTGCCAGGCCTTCCCCTCCGTCTTGATGGCTGGGGCCACCACCAGCTCGGCCTGGTGGAACTCGCCGATGGTGCGGGCCCCACACATGCCCATGGCGGTGCGGATGGCGCCCACCAGGTTCTCGGTGCCATCGGTGCGGGATGTGGGGCCAAAGAGGAGGCGCTCCAGGGTGGTGTCCACCCCCGTGCGCACCCTGGTGCCACGGGGAAGGGAGGCGTGGCCGGTGGACATGCCCCAGGAGTAGCCTTGGCCCGGGGCTTCCTGGGTGCGGGCGAAGACGGTTCCCAGCATGACAGCATCGGCCCCCGCTGCTAGAGCCTTGCAGACGTCGCCACCGCTGCGCATCCCGCCATCGGTGATGATGGGCACGTAGCGGCCCGTTTCCTTGAAGTGCTGGTCGCGGGCGGCGGCACACTCGATGGTGGCCGTGATCTGAGGCACGCCGATGCCCAGGACCTCCCGGGAGGTGCAGCTGGCCCCAGGCCCCACCCCCACTAGCACGGCGGCCACCCCCGTCTCCATAAGCTCCTTAGCGGCGCCATAGGTGACGGTGTTCCCCACCATCACCGGAACCTTCAGCTCTTCCACCAGCTCGTTGAGGACAAGCCCCCTGGGGGAGCGGGAGATGTGCCTGGCGGTGGTCACTGTGGACTGGACGACGAAGATGTCGGCGCCTGCCTCCACTGCGATGGGGGCCAAGCGCTTGGTGTTAGCTGGGGTGGCGGCTACAGCGCAAACCACCCCCTCCGCCTTGATCTGGCGTATCCGTTCCACTATAAGGTCCTCGCGAATGGGAGCGGCATACAGCCTCTGAAGGACAGCTGCTGCCTCCTCTTGGGAGGCAGAGATGATCTCGGCGATGGCGGCGTAGGGGTCTTGGTAGCGGGTATAGAGGCCCTCCAGGTTGAGGACAGCTAGCCCCCCAAGGCGGCCAAAGGCCACGGCGAACCGGGGGTCCACCACGGCATCCAGGGCGGCGGCCAGGATGGGGATGGGAAAGGTGTAAGGCCCCAGTTGGAAGCTCACGTCCGTCAGCTCCGGGTTGACGGTCACCTCCCCCGGCACGATGGCCACGTCATCGAATCCGTAGGCCGGCCGCAGGGGCTTGGAGAAAGGTATGCTCATACTTAGCTCATCCTCCTCCCAGGGAGCGCCAGGGGGTTTTAAAGGAGAATATACCAACAGGGCGAGTGGGAGTCAAGGACGTTGACGGGCGAAGCCAGGGCTCCTAAAATAGCCAGCGGTGGGGATATAGCTCAACTGGGAGAGCGCCGCCTTCGCATGGCGGAGGTTGCGGGTTCGAGCCCCGCTATCTCCACCAGATAGGGTTGAAAGGGAGAAGGGGCCATGGGGGTATCCCATGGCCTTTGACTTTGCCCAAGGGATAAGTGCACCGCTAGAATGCTTGGTGGCGAGACCATGGCCCAAAAGAGGCGCGACTATTACGAGGTGTTGGGCGTCCCCAGGGACGCCAGCATGGAGGAGATCAAGCGCGCCTTTCGCCGGTTGGCCATGAAGTACCACCCCGACCGCAACAAGTCCCCCGATGCTGAGGCCAAATTCAAGGAGATCAATGAGGCTTACCAGGTCCTTTCCGACCCCCAGAAGAGGGCAGCCTACGACCGCTACGGCCCGGCTGGCATGGAGGCCATGGAGAGGGGGCGCCCCTTCGATGGCGCCCCCTTTGGGGGCTGGGGAGACATCTTCGAGGCCTTCTTCGGCACCGCCACCCGCCGCCAGCCCCAGCGGGGGGCGGACCGCCGCGTATCCCTGGAGTTGGAGCTAGCGGAGGCCGCCTTCGGCTGTGAGAAGGAGGTGGAGGTGGTGCGGGTGGAGGAGTGCCCGCGCTGCGGCGGCGCCGGTACCGAGCCCGGCACCCGGCCTGTGGCCTGCCCGTCGTGTCAAGGGTTGGGGGAGGTGCGGCGGGTGCATCGCAGCTTTTTCGGCCAGTTCATCAACGTGGCCACCTGCCCCCAATGTCGGGGCCAGGGCACGGTGGTGACCCACCCCTGCCGAGAGTGTCAAGGGACGGGACGCCAAAAGCGGGCCCGGCGTCTGTGGGTGAAGGTGCCCCCGGGGGTGGACGATGGCACCCAGTTGCGGCTGACAGGCGAGGGTGACGTGGGCCAGGACGGGGGGCCCCCAGGTAACCTATACGTGGTGGTGCATGTGCGCCCTCATGCCCAGTTCCGGCGGGAGGGCTACGACCTCCTCTACTCTCTGGAGCTGAACATGGCCCAGGCCGCTTTGGGGTGTCGTGTCCGAATCCCCACCCTGGAGGGAGGAGAAGAGGTTCTGCACGTGCCCCCGGGGACGCAACCAGGTGAGGAGTTCGTCATAAAGGGCAAGGGAGTCCCTCACCTCCAGGGTGGTGGCAGAGGCGATCTGCGTGTGCAGGTGAGGGTGACGGTGCCCAAGGAGCTGAGCGCCGAGCAGAGGCGGCTCCTGGAGGCCCTGGCCGAGTCCCTGGGCACGCCAGTCCATGAGGGTGGGAGGGGCATCCTGGGCCGCATCCTGGATGCCCTGGGCTGAGGCCCATGTGGACGGAGATCTCCGTCGAGGTGGACGCTCGCGATGCCGAGCTAGTGGCTGAGGTTTTGGCCCAGCGCTGCCCGCGGGTGGCCGTGGAGTACCGGGGCCCCTTCCCCCTGTTGGAGCCCTGGACGGCGGAGCTGGCCCCGGCGCAAAAGGGCCAGCGGGCCTTGGTGCGTCTCTACCTCCACGAGGACGAGGCCCAGGCACGCCACTCCCTGCGGTTAGCCCTCCGATTCGTCCCCCTGAGCGGGCCGGTCCGCTGGCGTCCCTTGCGGCGCCTGAGGGAGGACAGGTGGCAGCGGGTGTGGCAGCGTCATTTCCGGGCCAAGCGCATCGGCAGGGTGGTGGTGCGGCCATCGTGGCAAACTGTGCAAGCCCGGGCGGGGGAGGTGGTGGTGGAGATCGACCCCGGCGCCGCCTTCGGCACCGGCCAACACCCCACCACCGCTATGTGCCTGCAGGCCCTCGGGCGGCTGGTGGAGCCAGGGATGCGGGTTTTGGACGTGGGGACGGGGACGGGTATCCTGGCCATCGCTGCCGTTAAGCTGGGGGCGGCCTGGGCCCTGGCCCTGGACATCGACCCGCAGGCGGTTCGTGTGGCCATGGATAACGCCCACCGCAACGGGGTGGCGGGCATGGTGGAAGTCAGGCATGGTACCCTCACCGGCGAGGTGCTGGCCCATGGCCCCTTCCATCTGGTGGTGGCCAACATCGATGGCCTGACGGTGCGCCGCCTTGCCCCCATGTTGGCGGAGGCCCTGGCCCCCCACGGCAAGCTAGTGGTTAGCGGCTTTTTGCGGGAAGGGCAAGGGGAGGTGGAGGGGGCCCTGGCCCAGGAGGGCCTTCATACTCTGGAGAGGATGTCTGAGGGAGTATGGGCAGCATTGGTCATGGGCAAAGATGCGTAGGTTCTTCGTGGAACCAGGGACCGTCCAAGGGCGGCAGGTGAGTTTAGGCCAGGAGCTGGTCCACCGCCTGGCGAGGGTCTTGCGCATGCGCCCCGGGGAGCAGTTCGTCCTGTTCGATGGCTCGGGGCGGGAGTGGGTGATGGAGCTTAAGGATGTCTCCCGCCGCTCGGCCCTGGCGACGGTGGTGGGCCATGCCGAGCCCCCGCCCGAGCCCCAGGTCTCCGTTGTCCTCTACATGTGCCTTATAAAGGAGCCTCGGTTCGAGCTGGTCCTTGAGAAGGCCACCGAGCTGGGTGTGGGGGCCATTGTGCCAGTGGTGGCCAAGCGCTCGGTGGTCCGCCCCTGGAAGGAGGGGGGAGCCAAGCAGGAGCGGTGGTGGCGGCTGGTGGTGGAGGCCACCGAGCAGTGTGGGCGGGCCCGCCCTCCCGACCTCCTAGCACCCATCCCCTTCGCCCAGGCCGTGCGGCAGGCGCGAGGTTTGCGTTTGCTCCCTTGGGAACGGGAGGCTCAGCAGGGCCTGCGGGAGGCTTTGCGCCGATGGGAAGGGGATCGCCGCCAGGTGAGCGTCCTAATAGGGCCAGAGGGGGGCCTGGAGGTGGAGGAGGTGGAGATGGCCCAGGAGGCTGGTTTCCAGGTGGTGTCCATGGGCCGCCGCATACTGAGGGCGGAGACGGCGGCCCTGGCGGCGCTAGCTGTCATCATGTACGAGACGGGCGAGTTGGGGCCTTAGGGGCCCGGCGCCCCTTCCACCCAGGCCAGAGGGTCGACGCGCTGCCCGTGGACCACCAGCTCCCAATGGAGGTGGGGGCCGCTGGCCAGGCCTGTATCGCCTACCTGGCCGATCTGCTGTCCTCTGCTCACCCATTGGCCTTCTTGGACGAGGATGGCCCCCAGGTGGTGGTAGCCGGTGAACACCCCCGCCCCGTGGTCGATGACCACCGATAACCCCCGCAAGTGCAGGTGGCGGGCCAGCACCACCCGCCCGGCGGACGGGGCCACCACCGGCGTTCCGGCGGGGGCGGCGATGTCGACACCTGTGTGGCGGGAATAGGGGCCGCCATTGAAGGAGCGCAAGGTGCCGAAGGGGTCGCTCACTTCCCCATCTAGAGGGAGGGCCCAGGGCCCCCACCAGGCCCGCACGGGGAGGGAGAGGGCATAGGCGCGGCCCAGGGCCTCTGCCTCCTCCCTGATGGCCTGGGCGTCCAACAGCAGGGAGGCCTCCTGGGGCGCCAGCCATATTTCCTCTTGAAGAAACGGGTGGGGGGCCACGTCCACCGTCGTCCTGGCCAGACTCTGGCCCCCTGCCTCCACCACCACCTCATAGGAGCCCGCGGGCAGGTCGGGGGGCACGGGGACGTAGGCGATGGCCGCCCCTCCCTCCAACGACATGGGGTATGTAGCCGAGGCCAATGAGACGGTGAGGGGCTCAGGGGGTGCAGGGTGTAGGGCCAATAGGAAGGCGGCTCCCTGTCGTACCGGCCCCATGGTCGTGATGGTGGGGGTCCAAGTGGGGGAGGGGAGGACCATGGGAGGGGTGGGAGTGGGGACCATGGCCTGAAGGCTCAGGGGAGCCCTCTCCCCACAAGCCATGAGCAACAACGCAAGCGCCCAGGCCCACGCCCTGGCAGTCATTTTACAGATAGTTTAACGTCCAGGACGGCAGGCTGTCCCCTCGGGTGGTATAATCGCAAAGAAACGGAATGCGGGAAGTGGAAGGGGGATCTGCCCCCATTAGCCCCAGCATAGGAGGAGACCATGGGTGAGGCTAGGGAGCTGGCGGGGCGCATCATCGCCAATGTCCAGCGGGTGATGGTGGGCAAGGAGAAGGAGGTGGAGCTAGCGGTCATTGCCCTCATGAGCGGCGGCCACCTCCTCATAGAAGATGTGCCAGGGGTGGGCAAGACTATGCTGGCCCGTAGCCTGGCCCGCTCCACGGGCTGCACCTTCCGCCGTGTCCAGTTCACCCCAGACCTTCTACCCACTGACGTCACCGGCGCATCGGTCTACAACCAGAAAACGGGGGACTTCGAGTTCCGTCCGGGGCCCATCATGGCCCAGATCGTCCTGGCCGACGAGATCAACCGGGCCAGCCCCCGCACGCAATCGGCCCTCTTAGAGGCCATGGAGGAACGGCAGGTGACGGTGGACGGGGTCAGCCATCCCCTCCCCCGCCCCTTCATGGTGCTAGCCACCCAGAACCCCATCGAGTACGAGGGCACCTTTCCTCTCCCAGAGGCCCAGCTAGACCGCTTCCTGATGCGTCTGCACCTGGGATATCCCAGCGTACAGGACGAGGTGACCATCATGGATCGGCAGGTGGAGAGGCACCCCATCGAGACCTTGGAGGCGGTATGCGGGCCACAGGACATCCTAGCCCTGCAGGAGGCGGTGAAGGGGGTGTGGGTGGACCCCCTGGTGAAGCTATACATCGCCCAACTGGTGGACGCCACCCGCAAGCATGAGGCCGTCTACCTGGGGGCCTCGCCACGGGGCTCCCTGGCCCTCCAGCGGGCCTGCCAGGCCAAGGCCCTGGTGGAGGGGAGGGACTTCGTCCTGCCCGACGACGTGAAGGAGCTGGCCTACCCGGTGCTGGGGCACCGCATCATCGTGTCACCGGCCAGTCGTGTGCGGGGAGTCACGTCCCAGCAGGTGGTGGAGGAATGTCTGGGGCGGTTGGTGGTGCCAGGGGTGCGCGCTCGTCGGCCCTAGCACGCTGGCGGCGTTTGCCCTGGAACCTGGTGTGGGCCCTGGCCTTGGCCTCGGCCCTGCTGGTGCTGGGGTGGGCCTCGGGCTACTGGATCCTGCTGCGAGCGGCCTATCTGCTGCTGGCCTTGGTGGTGCTGGCCTGGGTATGGAGTCGCTTCAGCTTGCGGGGCTTGGAGGTGGAGGTGGAGCGGCGGCCCGCGCGTCTACAGGCCGGCCAGGATGTGACCATCGAGGTGCGGGTGCGCAACTCCAGCAACTTCCCCAAGCTGTGGTTGGAGGTGGAGGATATCACCGAGGTGCCAGGGGGGCGGGCCAAGGCGGTGCTCATGGTGGCGGCCCATGGGTATCGCGTATGGCAGGCCAGGATACCGTGCCCCCGGCGGGGACGGTACAGGTTTGGGCCCTTGGTGATGACGGGGGGCGACCCTTTTGGGCTATTCCGGAGGGCCAAGTCCTTTGGTGGCCGGTGGGAGGTCCTGGTCTACCCTGCGCCTGTCCCCCTCCCCTACTTTTGGGTGCCGGCTGCTCAATTCCCCGGGGAGGGGCCTCTGGGCCGCCCATCCCCATATCTCAGCCCCAGCGCCGCTGGTGTCCGTGAATACGAGCCTGGGGACCCCGTGAGTCGCATCCACTGGCTCACCACCGCCCGCTTAGGGCGCCTCATGGCCAAGACCTTCGACTATCACCCCGCTAGCGACGTCTGGCTGGTTTTGGACCTGGAGGAGGGGGTGCATGCGGGGCAGGGGGAGGAGAGCACCGAGGAGTATATGGTGACGGCTGCCTGCTCCATGGCCCGCCGCCTCCTGGACGCTGACCTGCGAGTGGGGATGGTGGGGATAGGCAGGGAGCCCATCCTCCTGCCGCCGGCCCGGGGGCCTCATCAGTACGAGCGCATGGCCGAAGCCCTGGCCCTGGTGCGGGCCGATGGCCGGACGCCCCTGGACCAGGTGCTGGTGGGCCACCAGCGGAGCTTTGGCCGCAACAGCACACTGGTGGTCATCACCCCTTCGCCTACCCAGCAATGGGCCGAGGTGTTGGCCAACCTGGGTCGGCGGGGGATACAGGCGGTGGCTGTCCTCCTGGAGGCCGATACCTTCGGGGGGGCCAAGGGCCCCATCCTCCCCTACGGGGCCCTGGTGGCCGGCGATGTGCTGGTCTATTGCCTGCGCCGGGGGGATGACCTCTCCCTGGCCCTGGGCCTGCGGGGGGCCCGGCACCTCCCGGGCAGGGGTGCCGTCCCTAGGAGGGATGGAGGATGACGGCGGCGCGACAGGCGGCGCGGTGGATGGTGGACTGGGAGGAGTGGCTCAGCCTCGGCCTGGCCTATCTGGTCTTCTTGAGCGTAGCCTGGAGCATCCAGCGGGCCTCCTGGGCTAGCCCCATGCCTTCTCTTTGGCTGCTGGGCATTGGGGGCCTTTTGGCTGGTTGGGTCCTGGCCCGTCTGCCCATGCCCTGGCCTCTGGCCTGGGGAACGGCGGTGGTGTGGGGGCTTTTGGCCACCTTCCTGCAGGCCCTCTTCCTCATCCCAGGGGCGGGGCTTGGGGAGAAGGTGGACATCCTCTACCTGCGCTTTGAGCGCTACTTTCACATCGTCTTCTCGGGCGGCATCAGCAACGACACGTTGCCCTTCTTGGTGCTGGTGGCGGGCCTCACCTTTGGCGGGGCCTTCCTGATGGCGTGGTCTTTGTTCCGGTGGCACACGGCCTGGCCAGCGTTGGCCCTGGGTGGGGCCACCTTGCTGGTGAACTTCGTGGTCCTGGACCGGGGGGTGTTGGGGGCCTTCCTCCTGTTCGCCATCTCGGGGTTACTGCTGTTGGCGCGCGCCAACCTGATGGGCCACCAGCGCCGTTGGCAGCGGGAGGGGGTGGCCTACCCTGCCCTGCTGAGCCCTGCCCACCTCCATCTGGCCTTCTGGGGTGTCCTGCTCCTCTTGTTGGTGGCCTGGACGGTGCCCACGGCCTACGGACGCCCCCTGGCCCACCTATGGGGGGCGGTGAGCGCCCCCTTCAGGGGCCTGGCCGACGATTGGGCGCGCCTGGTGGGCCCCCTCAGGGGTGGCCGGCTTCCCCGAGGTGTAGACCTGTCCCAGGTGTTGCCCTTGCGGGGGGGCCTGGGCCTGCCCATAGACGGCGAACTGGCGCGAGTGCGCCTGCCTGAGGATTCCAAGCCCGTGCCCCTCCTCCTGCGCATCGCTGCCTATGAGGATTACGCCTTGGGGGGATGGAAGGCCAGCCGAAGGACGGAGGTGGAGTGGCCCTTCCAGGCCCTGGAGCCCCCCCAGAACCTGCCCGTGGAGCCCACCACGGTGCAGGTAGAGGTGCTAAGGGGAGGGGCGCCCGCCTCCCTCGTAATGGTGCCTGGCCAGCCCCTCCCGGTGGCCTTCATCACCGCCGATGGCACCTTAAAGGTGAAGGCCTTAGTCCCTGATGAGGCCATACTCAAGGTCTCTTGGCAGGACGGAGAGCCCAGGGTTGCCAAAGGGAAGGAAGTCCCCGATGTCCTTAGGAGCGTGGGCGTTTCCTGGGACGACGAAGCCCTGCGCCGCGCCCTGCTGCGCCAAGGCTACTTGCTCCTCCGGGCCGACCGCCGCGATGGGCGCCTGAAAATGGTGGAGGTGGTGCCCCTGGAGGCGGTGGCCTCTTCCACCCTGATGCCTCAGCATAGCCTCTCCCCAGGAGCCACCTACCGGGCCGTGGGCGTGGTCCCCGCCCCCCCTACGGACAGCTCGAGCCAGGGGTCCGCCGATTACCCTTGGTGGGTGAGGGATATATACCTGGCCCTGCCGCCCGAGCTGCCGGCGCGGGTGGTGGAGCTAGCGCGCCAAGTGGCCGGTCAAGCCCCCACGCCACTGGCCAAGGTTCAAGCCATCAGGCGTTTCCTCTCTAGGTACCCTGTGGACCAGCTCTTGGAGACGCCCCCAGGCCGGGACGTGGTGGATCACTTCCTGTTTGAGGCACGGCGGGGCCCGGTGGAGGCGCACGCCTCGGCCATGGTCATCATGCTCAGGGCAGTGGGGGTGCCGGCGCGGCTGGCTGTGGGGCTCCTCCTCTCCCCAGGTGACTACGATGAAGAAGCGAAGGCCTATCGCGTCACTGCTAGTCGGGCCATGGCCTGGCCTGAGGTCTATTTCCCAGGACATGGGTGGGTCCCCTTTGCCCCTGACAGGGAGGACGTAGGCATCTTCAATGCCCTCTTCCAGTACGGCCTTCCCGTGCCCATCGGCCTCTTCGGCCCCCTAGGCCCTGAGGACTCCCTCCTTGCGGAGATCCTGGGCACACCCGAGCCACCGCTGGAGGGGACTCCCTCGCCGCAGGTAGGTAGTGGGAGGGGGGTGGGAGGGCCCCTAATGTGGGCCCTCTTGGCAACAGCCGGGGCCATCGCCTTGGGAGGGGTGGCTCTCCGCCTTATCTGGCAGAAGCTCTTCTCCCGTTTGCCCGAGGCGCAGCAGATCTGGGAGAAGACGGTGCTCCTGGCAGGATGGGCGGGGCTAGGGCCTAGGCCTGGCGAGACCCCCCATGAGTTTGCTCGTCGCCTGGGCCGGGCCCTGCCGGGATTCAGCGACCTCACGCCTCTGGCCCACGGCTACTGTCTGAGCCGCTACGGCCGCCGTCCGCCGCCCCAGCAGCTTTTGGAGCACCTGCAGCGGCTCTGGCCTCACCTCCGGGGGGCTCTGCTATGGCAGATGGTGCGCCGTCCTTGGCGTGTGGGTAGAGCATCGTGAGGCGGAAGCTGGTCCAGACCCCCCTGGGCCTTGTGCCTCTGGTCTTCACCGCCTCCGGCCTTAGGGCGGTGGGGATGCCCGCCGTCTCAGCAGCCGAGGCTGAGGCCTGGGCCGCTGACATGGGCGCCAGGGACGAGGCGGATGACCCTTTGGCACAAGAGGTGGCCATGCTCCTGCAGCGGTACGGTGCTGGCATCCCCACATCATTCCTCTCCATTCCCCTGGACTGGGAGGGGGTGAGCCATTTCTGCCGGCGTGTGCTGGAGGAGGTGCGCCTCATACCGTGGGGGGAGGTGCGCACCTACTCCTGGCTGGCCCTAATGGTGGGCCAGCCGCGGGGGGCCCGGGCTGTCGGCCAGGCCCTGGCCCGCAACCCCTTTCCCATAGTCGTACCTTGTCACCGCGTGGTGGGAAGGGATGGATCTTTTCGGGGGTATGGCGGGGGTATAGAGTGGAAAGAGCGTCTTCTTCGCCTGGAGGGATTAGAAGTAGGCCTTCACCTCGCCCCACGGCTCCAAAAGGGCCCTCAGGTGGGATACTAGCTCCTGACAGAGGTGGACCTTGGGTAGAGCCAGGTCCACCTCCTCCCCATCCTTCTGGCGTATGGAGAGGACCACGGGGTCGCCACCGGGGTATGACCTCAGGAGGCCCATGACTTGGCGCAACCTCTCCTGGTCACCTTCTGTGTCCTCCGTCTCCTGAAGGAGGAGGTGGAGGCGGCGGCCATTGTTGGTCTGGGGGCTTTGGGTGGAGATGCCCAGGGTGGAGGGGTCGAAGGGACCATCCTGATAGGCCACGGCCCGCAGCACGCTCAGCTGCACCCTCTCCTCACCCCGGTGGCGCACGCGCGCCCGGGCCACCACGATGTTGCCGTGGCGCCAGAGAGGGCGCGTCTCCTCCAGGGTCTCGGGCCAGATGGTCAGCTCGGCCACCCCTGAGAGGTCTTCTAGTTGGACGGTGCAGAACTGGCGGCCATCGCGGGTGGAGAGGGTGCGCACATGGGCTACGTATCCGCCCACCACCACATCTCGCCCGTCCATCTCCGGCGATATCTCCGCCAGGTGGCAGGAGAGGTAGGGAGCCAGCTCCCGCGCTGCCCGGGAGAAGGGGTGCTCTGAGAAGTAGACGCCCAAGAGCTCCTTCTCCCAGGAGAGGCGACGCCCCTGGGGGGCCCGCACGTTGGGCAGGTCGATATGATTCATGCCATCCCCTCCGCCCCAGAGGTCGAAGAGGCTAGCCTGCCCCGTCTCCCGGGCCCGCACCGACTGCTGGGCCAAGGCGACCAGCTTGTCCAAAGCGGCCAAGATGGCGCCGCGGTCGGCGCCGAGGGAGTCCAAGGCGCCAGCCTTAACGAGGCTCTCCAACGCCCGCTTGTGGATGGCGCCTTGGGGGAGGCGGCAGAAGAAGTCCTCCACCCCTTTGAAGGGCCCGCCCCGCTGACGCTCGGCCACTATATCCTCGGCCACCCCTTCGCCCACGTTCTTGATGTTGGCTAGGCCGAAGCGGATGGCCCGCCGGCCCTCGTGTTCCTCCAGGCTGAAGTTGACCTGGCTGCGGTTAACATCAGGAGGCAGGACGGGGATGCCCAGGCGGAGGCATTCGGCGTAGGCCTCGGCCACCCGCGCCGTGGGGTCGGGGCGGCGGCTGGCCAGCCGCAGGACGGCCGTCATGTACTCCTCAGGGTAGTGGGCCTTGAGATAGGCCGTCTGATAGGCGATGCGGGCGTAGGAGACGGCATGGGCCTTGTTAAAGGCATATCCAGCGAAGGGCTCGATAAGCTCGAAGATGGTCTCGGCCGTCTCCTTGGAGTAGCCGCGGGCCATGGCCCCCTGGATGAACCGCTCCCGCTCCGCCTCCATGAGGGAGCGGATCTTCTTGCCCATGGCCTTGCGCATGAGGTCCGCCTCCCCCAGGGAGTAGCCGGCGAACTTCTGGGCGATGAGCAGCACCTGGTCCTGGTAGACGATGACCCCATAGGTCTCGTCCAGGATCTCGGCCAGATCGGGGTGGGGATAGCGGATGGGCGCCAGGCCGTGCTTGGCCCGGATATAGGTGGGGATGTGCTGCATGGGGCCGGGGCGGTAAAGGGCCACCATGGCCGCCAGGTCCTTGATGGAGGTAGGGCGCAGCTCCTGGATGTAGCGGCGCATCCCCGCCGACTCCAGCTGGAAGACGCCGAAGGTCTCCCCTCGCGAAAGCATCTGGTAGGTCTCGGGATCGCCGTCGGGGAGTTGGCCCAGGTCGATGTCGATGCCCCGCGTCTCGCGGATGAGGTCTAGGGCGGTGCGCAGGATGGTGAGGTTAGCCAGGCCTAAGAAGTCCATCTTCAAAAGGCCCAGGGCGGCCACGTCATCCATGTCGTACTGGGTGGTGGGGAGGGCATGGGGGTCGTCGCGCCCCGAGGGGGGCCTTTGGAGGGGGAGGAACTCGGTAAGAGGCCTGGGAGCGATGACCAGGCCGGCAGCATGGGTGGAGGCATGCCTGGCCACCCCTTCCAGGGCGCGGGCGATATCCACCAGTCGCCGCACCTGAGGGTCCGACTCATAGGCCTGGCGCAGCTGGGGGCTCTCCTGGAGGGCCCGCTCGATGGTCACCACCCCGAAGGATGGGGGCAGGTGGGGCACCATCCTGGCCACTCGGTCCACGTCGGCGTAGCTCCAGCCCAGGGCCCGCCCCACGTCTCGCAGGGAGGCGCGGGCCCCCAGGGTGCCGAAGGTGATGATCTGGGCCACCCGGTCGCGCCCGTACCGCTCGGCGGCGTAGCGGATCATCTCGTCCCGCCGGTCCTCGGCGAAGTCCAGATCCACGTCGGGCATCTCCTTGCGCTGGTGGTGGATAAAACGCTCGAAGACCAGCCGGTGCTCCAGAGGGTCGATGTCCGTGACCCCTAGGCAATAGAGGATGATGGAGGCGGCAGCAGAGCCCCGCACGCCCATGAAGATGCCGCGCTCGCGGGCATACTTGGCGATCTGATAGACCACCAGTATGTAGTTGGTAAAGCCCGTATCCTGGACCACCGCCAGCTCATATTCCAGGCGGCGGCGGGCCTCCTCGTTGTGAGGGCCGTACCGGCGCAGAAGTCCCTCCTGGCAGAGGTGAGTGAGGTATTGATGGGGGGTGAAGCCCGCTGGCACCTCTGCCTCGGGGATGTGGAGCTGGCCGAACTCCAGCTCCAGGTGGCAGCTCTCCGCCACCATCCAGGTGTTGTCGATGGCCTCCGGCAGCTCGGGGAAGAGCTGGCGCATCTCCTCCTCCGACTTGAGGTAATAGGAGGTGGGGTCGCCAGCCATGCGCATGCGGTGGGGGTCGTCCAGGGTGGTGCCGGTGCTGATGCACAATCGCACCTCCTGGAGGGCCCAGTCCTCCTTATGGATGTAGTGGACGTCGTTGGTGGCCACCAGGGGGATGCCCGTCTCCCGGGAGAGCCTCACCAGCTGGCGGTTGAGGGTGGGGCCCTCCTCCAGCTGGTGCTCCTGGATCTCCAGGTAGAAGTGGCCATCAAATACCTCCCGGTAGTAGCGAGCCAGGCGCATGGCCTCCTCATAGCGCCCAGCCAGAAGGAGCCTAGGTATCTCGCCCGAGACGCACCCCGATAGGCCCACCAGCCCCTCGGCGTGGGCCTCCAGCAGCTCGCGGTCGATGCGGGGCTTGTAGAAGAAGCCCTCCAGATGGGCCTTGGTCATGAGCTGGATGAGGTTCTGATAGCCGCGCAGGTTGCGGGCCAAGATGATCATGTGATAGGGCTGCTTTTCTTGAGGGTCGCGGCTGTGCCGAGAGCCCTGGGCCACATACGCCTCCACCCCGATGATGGGCTTTATCCCCCGGCTCTTGGCCTCCCGATAGAACTGGATGGCCCCATAGAGAACGCCATGGTCGGTGATGGCCACCGCCTCCTGGCCTAGCTCCCGCACCCGCTCCATAAGGGCCGGGATCTTGCAAAGGCCGTCCAGGAGAGAGTACTCCGTGTGAAGGTGAAGGTGAACAAACATGTTCTCCTATTCCCCTCGGGACAGCACCATTATGAACCAGGGGCTCTGCCTGGACAAGAGGGCTTAGGGCGTCAGCTGCAGGGCGGTGCCCCCCGTCCAGCCCCCGTCCACCGGCAGGGCCACGCCGGTGATGAAGGAGGCCTCGTCGGAGGCCAGGAAGAGCACTGCTCTGGCCACCTCCTCCGGCTCGCCCACCCGGCCTAGGGGGTGGAGCCGCCCCAGGCGCCGCCATGCCTCCTCAGGGTTGGCGGCGAACAGGTCGGGCAGGCCGCGCTCCACCATGGGCGTGCGGATGACCCCTGGGCAGACGGCGTTGACGCGGATGCCCAGGGGTGCCAGCTCTACGGCCAGCGCCTTGGTGAGGAGGATGACCCCGCCCTTGGAGGCACAATAAGTGGAGAGGCCGGCTATGCCCTCGATGCCTGCCACCGAGGCTGTGTTGATGATGGCCCCCCCGCCCACTTTGGCCATCTCGGGCACGGCGTGCTTGCAGCCTAGGTACACTCCTTTGAGGTTGATGTCCATGAGCCAGCGCCACCGCTCCTCCGACACCTCGCTAATGGGCGCCACCATCTCCACGCCGGCGTTATTGAACAGCACATCTAGTCGGCCGAAGCGGTTCACCGTCTCCTGGACCATACGGCGCACGTCTTCCTCACGGGCCACGTCCACCTGCATCCAGGCCGCCTCTCCCCCTTTGGAGATGATGGCATCGGCGGTGGCCTTGACCCCCTCGCCGTTGATGTCGGTGCACATGACCCGCGCCCCCTCCTGGGCGAACACCAGGGCGGTGGCCCTGCCGATGCCCGAGGCGGCCCCGGTGACGATGGCGACCTTGCCCTCCAACCTCATGACTCCTCCCTTCCTCTAGGTCTTCATCGGCACCTGTGACAGGAACTCCACGATGGTCTGGCATGACTCCGCTGGCTTCTCCCAGAAGTAGACATGCCCCGCCCCCTCGATGATGACCAGGCGGGAGCCGGGGATACGCTCGTGCAGGATGTAGGCGTTCTGGGGTGGAATGAGTACGTCCTGGTCGCCGTGGATGATGAGGGTGGGGGCCCTGATCTGGGGCAGGCGGTCATAGGAGTCGAAGGCCTGGATGGCCGCCGCTTGGCGGTTCATGGTATCGACGGGGGTGGGGTTCTCCAGAGACCGACGGAGCATGAGCTCTAGGAACTCCCTCCCCTCCTCCAGGAAGCGGGGTGAGCAGATGGCTGGCCACGATTTGCGAATCTGCTCCTCGCGGGAGAGGCCCGGCTCAGGCATCATGAGTTGGATCACCTCAGGCCTTGGGGGCACGCCCTTGACCCAGCCAGGGGTGGTGCAACCCAGCACCAGCCCGCCCACCAGATGGGGGTGTCGCAAGGCCAGCTCTTGGGCGATCATGCCACCCATGGAGACGCCGTAGACGTGAGCCCTGGAAAGGCCCAGGGCCTGCAACAGACCGGCGGCGTCGTCGGCCATCATGGCGATGGAGTATTCCACCTGGGGCTTGTCCGAGTGGCCGGCGCCCCGGTTATCGAAGCGAATGGTGCGGAAGTGACGGGAGAGGAGGCGGACGGTCTCGTCGCCCCAGGAGTGGTGCTGGCCACCGAAGCCCATGATCATGAGAAGGGGTGGGCCTTGCCCTTCCTCCACGTAGTAGATGTTGATGCCGTTGGCCTGCACCGTGGGCATGACCTTCCCTCCTGAGCCGGATCTGGGGTATACGTTACCGTGAGGGAGCCACCGTGGCAAGGGGGTGCAGCCCAGTCCATTAGGAGGGTGGAGATGAGCGAGGTCAAGTTCGGTGTGGTGATGCCCTGGGCGGCCGTCCGCCTGGAGGAGGCGGAGCGGGCGGAGGAACTGGGGTTCGATTCCATATGGACATCGGAGCACATCTTCTTTTACGGGCCCATACTGGATGCCTTCACCTCCTTAGCGGCCATCGCCGCCCGCACCAAGCGGATCCTTTTGGGAACGGCGGTGACCTTGCTCCCCCTGCGGCCGGCGGCGGTGGTGGCTAAGGAGGCCACCACCGTGGACATCATCTCCGGGGGGCGCCTCATCCTGGGGATAGGGGTTGGGGGCGAGTTCCCCAAGGAGTTCGAGGCCTGCGGCGTGCCGGTGCGCGAGCGGGGGGCCAGGGCCAACGAGGCCATCCGCATCCTCCGCCTGCTGTGGCGGGAGGACGACGTACGCTATGAGGGACGGTTCTGGCGGCTGCCGGGCGTCACCCTTCAGCCCAAGCCCGTCCAGCCTGGGGGGCCGCCCATCTGGGTGGCGGGGCGCTCGGAGGCGGCCATGCGGCGGGCAGGCAGGCTGGGGGATGGCTACATGCCATACCTATTCTCCCCCGAGCGGTTCCGGGACGGCTGGGAGAAGGTGCGACGTTACGCCCAGGAGGCGGGAAGAGACCCCGACCAGATCACCCCTGCCCTATACCAGTTCATCTCCCTGGGCGACTCCTATGAGGAGGCCAAGGCACGGGCGGTGCAGGACCTCTCGGTGCGCTATAACCAACCCTTCGAGGGGATCGTGGACCGCTATGTGGTGATGGGGAGGCCGGAGGAGTGCGTGCGGCGTCTGGAGCAGTACGTGGAGGCTGGGGTGAGGCACTTCCTCTTGGTGCCCATCTTCCCCCAGGGGCGCTTTCTGGAGCACCTGGAGGTCTACGCGCGGGACGTCATCCCCCGCCTGCGCTAGGCCTCCGCCAGCTGGAAGGCGCGATGGAGGGCCTGCACGGCGTCCTGAATGCGGCGGGCATCGATGAGACAGGTGATGCGGATCTCGCTGGTGGTGATGAGTTCGATGTTGATGCCCGCCTCATATAGGGCGCGGAACATGGTGGCGGCATAGCCTGGCGCGCTTTGCATCCCCGCCCCCACGATGCTCACCTTGGCCAGCCCCTCGTCCCATAGCACCTCCCGCGCCCCAATCTGCTGGGCCACGGGGCGGACTATCTCCACCGCTCGCCGCAGATCGCCCTTGGAGACGGTGAAGGTGAGGTCGGTGAGGCGCTCCACGGAGGCGTTCTGGACGATGGTGTCCACCGATATGCCCGCCTCCGCCAAGGGGCCGAAGATGGCGGCGGCGATGCCTGGGCGGTCGGGGACGCCACGGATGGTGATGCGGCCCACATCGGTGTCGTGGGCGATGCCCATGACCCGGTTGCGCTGCTCCATGCTCTCCCCCTCCTGGCAGATGAGGGTGCCTGGGGCCTCGGTGAAGCTGGAGGCCACGTAAATGGGCACCTTATAGGCCCATCCCAGTTCCACAGCCCGGGGATGCATCACCCGGGCTCCTTGGCTGGCCAGCTCCAGCATCTCCTCATAGGAGATGCGTGTCAGCTTACGGGCCTCAGGGACCAGCCTGGGATCGGCAGTATATATGCCCTCCACGTCGGTATAGATCTCGCAGCGGTGGGCGCCCAGGGCGGCGGCCAGGGCCACGGCGGTGGTGTCGGAGCCCCCACGCCCTAGGGTGGTGATATCCATCTCATCGGTGATGCCCTGGAAGCCGGCCACCACGGGCACGCGCCCCGCCTGCAGATGGGAGAGGATACGGGAGGGGTCCACCCGCAGGATGCGGGCCCGCCCGTAACGCCGGTCGGTGCCTATGCCCGCCTGGGCGCCCGTGAGGGCGATGGCTGGCACCCCCAGGGCCTTGAGGGCCATGGCCAGCAGGGTGCAGGAGACCACCTCCCCTGTGGAGAGGAGGAGGTCCAGCTCCCGGGCCTCCGGCTCGGGGCTCACCTGGTGGGCCAGCTCGATGAGGCGGTCGGTGGTGTCCCCCATGGCCGATACCACCACCACCAGGTCGTCGCCCTGGGCGCGGCGGGCGGCGATGCGTTGGGCCACCGCCTTGAGGCGCTGGGCATCGGCTACCGATGTGCCGCCGTACTTCTGCACTACCAGGCTCATGGGCTCTCCTCGGCCAGGTGGGCGCCAACAGTAGTGGGGGAGGTGAGGATGGTCCGGCCGGCTAGCCCCATTCGGGCAGCCATGTCATCCAGGGCCTGGGCCACCCTTTCGGCATCCTCCAAGGCGAAGGCGGCCACCGTAGGACCTGCCCCCGAGAGGTAGGCTCCCAGGGCACCAGCCTTCATGGCGGCCTCCAGCAGGGGGCGCAGAGGAGGGAACAGGCGGGCCCTGTATGGCTGGTGGATTCGATCGTCGCTGGCCTCGGCCAGATGCTCCAGACGGCCGGTGGCCAGGGCGGCCACCAGGAGAGCTACCCGGGCCAGGCTATAGACGGCATCGGCGCGGGGGATGGACTGGGGCACCGCTTGCCGGGCCAGAGCGGTGGGAAGCTCCTGCTGGGGGACGAAGAGGACCACCCGCAAACCCGGCGGTGGCTCCAGCCCCATATGGACGATACCTCCATCGTCACGGCGGGCCACGATCTGCAGTCCGCCGAAGATAGCCGGGGCAGCATTGTCAGCGTGGCCTTCCATCTCTGTAGCCAGCAGGAGGATGTCCTCTTTGTCCAAGGGGTGGCCGGCCAGGGCATTGGCGGCCAGGAGGCCGCCCACCCGGGCGATGGCGCTGGCCCCCAGGCCGCGGGCCACAGGGACCGACCCTTCATAGCAAGCGTAGATTCCCCGCGGGGGGTGGGCGCCCAGGTGATGGAAGAGATGGAGGGCGGCCTCCACGGCCAGCAGGGCTATGGGCTCCTTGGGAGGGGGCACGGGCCGGTCGTGGGCCTCCAGGTGGACGGAGCCCCAGAGATCCAGGGCCAGGCCCAAACAATCGAAGCCCGGGCCTAGGTTAGCGCTGGTGGCCGGGACGCGCACAACGACGCTGCGGGCCATGCCCCCCACAGCACCATGCTAGCACGCGGTGGTGAAGGAAGGAACGACCTTACCGCTCCTGCAGAAGGGCGGAGAGGCGCTGCCAGATGAGCTGGGTCACCTCCCCTGGGGGGAGGGAGGCATCCACCACCAAGAAGCGCTGGGGCTCCTCGCGCGCCAGGGAGAGGAAGCCCTGGCGCACGCGTCGATGGAAATCGAGCCCCTCGCCCCCGATACGGTCGCGGTGGGGCTTGCGGGCCAGGGCGGCCTCTGGCTCCATGTCCAGAAGGACCGTGAGGTGGGGGGTGAGGCCATAGCTAGCCATCTGGCACACCTGGCGCACCATCTGTAGGTCTAGGCCTCGGCCATAGCCTTGGTAGGCTATGGTGGAATCGGTAAACCGCTCGCAGATGACTGTCTGGCCTGCCCTGAGGGCTGGCAGGATGACCTCCGCCGCATGTTGGGCACGGTCGGCGGCGAAGAGGAAGAGCTCTGCCCAGGGAGAAGGGCTGGCGCCTTTCTGGAGGAGGAGGCGGCGCAACCGGCGCCCCAACGCGGTGCCGCCTGGCTCACGGGTGAGGATGGTGGGACAGCCGCTGCGATAAAGGAGGCGGGCCAGGGCCCGGGCCTGGGTGCTCTTGCCCACCCCCTCCCCTCCCTCCAGAGTGAGGAAGAGGGCTTCCCCAGGCATGGCCCCTTATTCCGGGGGGCGGGGCAAGATGCGCACCCGCCGGTAGGGATCCCTGCCTACGCTCTCGCTGGCCAAGTTATATCGCTGGGCCAACAGGTGCTGGAGGCGCCGTATATAGGCGTTCTGGGGAGACAGCTCCACGGGCTCCTCCTGCTGCAGCACCTGGCCGATGGCCTCCTCCGCCTCTCGCAGGGCGGCGGCCACTGGGTCGCCCGCCCGTTCCCTTTGCATGGCCATGAACACCTGCTCCAGCTGATACACGTTGTTGCTCTTGACCACATAGATGGGGATGCCCCGCTCCTCCGCCTCCCGCACCACCTGGGGGCGACGCCGATAATGGCTGCGCAAGACGATGAGGGCATCGGCCTCGTCCAGGGAGTGGACGATGGTGCCTGGGAAGTGGGTCTCTTGCAGGGCCTGTTGGGCCCGTTCCCGGGAGACGCCGTACAAGTAGATATGGCGTCGGCGGGTGGGCGGCGGTTCGGCGGAGGCAGCGGCCTCGGCAAAGGGGAGGGTGACGCCACGCCGGACGGGGGTCTCCACCCGCGCCTCCTGGAGTATCTGGACCTCTCCCTCGGGGGTGAGGGCCCGCAGCTCGGGCTGGACGGGATAGCCCCGCAGGATGGCGTCCACGGTGGCCGCCACGTCCCGGTGGATGGCCACTTGGTTGAAGCCTTTTATCTCCACCACCATATCGAAGGTGGGGGGTGCCCGCCGCTCCAGTATGGCCTTCTGGGTGCCGCGCCGCCTGGCCTCCTCATCGGAGAGGGTCACCGACTGCACCCCGCCCACCAGGTCTGAGAGGGTGGGGTTGAGGATGAGGTTGTCCAAGGTGTTGCCGTGGGCGGTGGCCACCAGCTGCACGCCCCGCTCGGCGATGGTGCGGGCGGCTGCCGCCTCCTGCTCGGTGCCGATCTCGTCGATGATGATGACCTCCGGCATGTGATTCTCCACGGCCTCGATCATCACCTTGTGTTGGAGATGGGGGGAGGGGACCTGCATGCGACGGGCGGAGCCGATGCCGGGGTGGGGGATATCGCCATCGCCGGCGATCTCGTTGGAGGTGTCCACCACGATGACCCGCTTGTGGAGCTCGTCGGCCAGGTAGCGGGCCGCCTCCCTCAGGAGGGTGGTCTTGCCCACCCCCGGCCGGCCCAGAAGAAGGATGCTCTTACCAGTGGCTAGCAGGTCCTGGATGATGCGCACGGTGCCAAACACGGCCCGCCCCACTCGCAGGGTGAGGCCCACGATGCGGCCCTTGCGGTTGCGGATGGCCGATATGCGGTGCAGGGTCCGCTCGATGCCCGCCCGGTTGTCGGAGGTGAACTCCCCCACGCGGCTGACCACGTAATCGATGTCCTCGTGGGTCACCTCCTTGTCGCTGAGGGTTACCTCCCGACCGGGGTAGCGGGCCTGGGGCGGCCGCCCCAAGTCCATGACCACCTCCAGCAGCTCGTAGCTGTCGGGCCGGCCCTTTAGGGCCTCGGCGATATGGGGTGGTATGACCTCCAGGAGGGCCTCCAGATCGTCCGTCACGCGCAACATCTCAGTTCACCGCCACCCTTCCTCGAATGGTCTCCAGGGAAGCCGCAGGGGCGGCTACGGCGGCCTGGGCCAGGGGCCGCACCAGAGAGATGAACCTCCCCACCAGGGGCCATTGTAGGGACTCCAAGGAGGCGATGATGGTCTGCTGATGAGATGGCACCAGCATGTAGAGAGGGCGAGGGCCGGCGAAGACAGTAAGAGCTGCCACCACCTCCGGGGCGCGAGCTCCTGCGCGAGGATGCACCAAGGCGGTGGCCACCACCCCCTGGGGGGCGAGGCTCAAGCGGGCCCAGGCCAGGAGCTCCCCTTCCTCCCACAGGCCCAGCTCGCGGCTTGGGCATTGGGAGGTGAGGGCCGAGCGCCACTGGCCCAGGGTGGGACCCTGCAGGGCCCTCACGGCAGCTGGAGAGGCGCTCAAAAAGAGACGAAAGGCCTGCTGCTGGTGCTCCTCCCCGAGAGCCAGGAGGGTGCTGGGGGCAGGGGCTTTCCAGGCCTGGCCCTTGTAGAGGTGCTCATAGGCCACCACCAGGAAGCCAGCGCGGTGGGCTGCCGCCAAAAGGGGGGCCTCGGCGGGCAGGCGCAGAAGGAGGCGCTCGCCCCCTGCCAGGGCCAGATGGCGAGCCGCTTCCTGCAGGAGGGCGGCCGCAGCCCCTTCCTCTTGGGCGCAAAGGCCCAATACCTCCCAAGTGTGGTGGCTGCGGTGGGTGCACGCTACCACCCCCATCACCCGTGGCCCACGCATGGCCACCCACGCCCTTCCCCGCAGGGGCCATAGATGGGCGAGGCCTATGGACATGGCCGATGCGGGAGGTGCCCCCAACCGCTCCCAGGGATAGGCCTGGCTGGGCGGCAGGTGCCCCAGCAAAAGTTGGGGGATGTGCAGAGGGCTCAAAGGGAGGACGAGGGTCATGATGTGTGGGCGCGTCCCCCGGCCACCATTCCCAGGAAGTAGCGATGGAACCGCAGGTCGTCGGTCAGCTCCGGGTGGAAGGTCGTGCCTAGCACGTGGCCTTGGCGCACCGCCACAGCCGTCCCCGCCCCCACCGGCGGCACGCTAGGGTCGGCGGGCAGACGGGCCAACACCTCCACCCCTTCATGGACGGCCTCGATAACTGGGGCGCGGATGAAGATGGCCCGCACGGGTGCTGGCCCCAGGGCCGGCACCGTCATGTCCACCTCGAAGCTGTCTACCTGGCGCCCATAGGCGTTGCGGTTCACCACGATGTCCAAGGCTCCTAGGGTGGGATATGGTAGGCCGTGGGCCTCCCGGGCCAGGACGATAAGGCCAGCACAGGTACCCCATACCGGCACCCCTTGCGACAACAGGCCGGAGAGGGCCTCATAGAGGCCGAAGTCGCGCATCAACCGGCAGAAGGTGGTGGACTCACCTCCAGGAATAATGAGGCCATCGATGCCGTCCAGATCCGCCGGCCTGCGCACTTGCACGGTCTCCTGGCCCAGACGACGTAAAGCGGCCTCATGCTCCAGGAAGTCACCTTGCAGGGCGAGGACGCCGATGCGGGCCATATCCCTAGGCTTTATTGTATCATGGAGGGTTACCACCCGCGAACGGCCAACCTTTCCTCAGGGGCCAGGGTGCGCAGGTCTATGCCCCGCATGGGCTCGCCAAGGCCCCGTGAGACCTCGGCTATGACCGCTGGGTCACGGTAATAGGTGACGGCCTTGACTATGGCCGCAGCCCTCCGCTCTGGGTCCTCAGACTTGAAGATGCCTGAGCCCACGAAGACGCCATCGGCCCCAAGGAGCATCATGAGGGCGGCGTCGGCAGGGGTGGCCACGCCGCCGGCGGCGAAGTTGACCACCGGCAGGCGGCCCAGGCGGGCCGTCTCCTTCACCAGCTCGTAGGGGGCGCCCATGGCCTTGGCCTCGGCCATCAGCTCCTCCTCAGGCATGTTCTGCAGCTTGCGGATGTGGTCCATGATGGCCCGCATGTGGCGGACGGCCTCCACGATGTTGCCGGTGCCCGCCTCCCCTTTGGTGCGGATCATGGCCGCTCCCTCGCCAATGCGGCGGAGGGCCTCGCCCAGGTCGCGGGCCCCGCACACGAAGGGAACCTTAAAGGCCCACTTGTTGATGTGATGGGCCTCGTCGGCGGGGGTGAGGACCTCCGACTCATCGATGAAGTCCACCCCTATGGCCTCCAACACCTGGGCCTCCACGATATGGCCGATGCGGCACTTGGCCATGACGGGTATGGATACGGCGTCCATGATCCTCAGGATGCGCTCAGGGTCGGCCATGCGCGCCACGCCGCCAGCAGCCCGGATGTCGGCTGGGACCCTCTCCAGGGCCATGACGGCGCAGGCCCCCGCCTCCTCGGCGATCTTGGCCTGCTCCGGGGTGACCACGTCCATGATGACCCCGCCCTTGAGCATTTGGGCCAGCCCCCGCTTGACGGCAATGGTGCCTCTTTCCACCACGGCTCTCTTACCCCCTGCTGTAAGTAGTATAAGGGCTGGCTTTCTTGACGCAAAGGCGTATCCTTATGGGTGGGGGTGGCCCGTATAATTAAGGGGGTTTGGGAGGGCCTAGCATGCAGCGTCACCCCGCTCAGGTGCGAGAGGTCCTCGTCCCTGTGGATGGGTCCGAGGCCAGCTTGGACGCCCTTAGTGTGGCGTGTAGCGTGGCCAAGCGGAACCGCGGGCGAGTGTACGCCGTGTACGTCATCGAAGTGGCTCGCAGCCTCCCCCTGGATGCCGACATGGGGCCGGAGGTGGCGGAGGGGGAGCGTATTTTGCAGCAGGCGGAGGCGATGGCCCGCCAGATGGACTGTCAGTTGGAAGGGGAGCTCCTGCAGGCCCGGGACGCCGGCCACGCCATCGTGGACGAGGCTATCGAGCGGGGGGTGGAGGCCATTATCATGGGGGTGGAGGTGAAGGAGATGGAGGCGGGCTATGAGTGGCCCACCGAAGGGAAGCCGCGGCCCATGGCCCCCGACATCCCCCTGGGCCGCGTGGCCCGCTATGTCTTGCAACACGCCCCATGTGAGGTGTGGCTCATTCGCCGTCCTCTGCGCCGAACATGAAGGTCGTCATCATGGGTTGTGGCCGCGTGGGGGCCGAGCTGGCCGCCCAACTTGACCAGCAAGGCCATCAGGTCACCGTCATCGATATCAACCCTGAGGCCTTCCGTCGCCTGCCCATGGAGTTCAAAGGGCGCAAGGTGGTGGGCAACGGGGTGGACCAGGACGTCCTGCGGCGGGTGGGGGTGGGCGAGGCCCAGGCCTTTGTGGCCGTCACCCAGGGCGATAACCGCAACATCATGGCTGCTCAGATGGCCAAGTTCATCTTCGGTGTCCCCAAGGTCATGTGCCGCATCTACGACCCCGCCCGTCAGGAGATCTACCGCTCCTTGGGTCTGGAGACGGTGAGCCCCACCAGGATAACGGTGGAGATGCTCCTCAAGGCCCTGGTCTCCGAAGCCGAAGACAAAGGGAGGGATGGTTGATGTATGTAGTGGTGGTAGGAGGAGGCAAGGTGGGCTATCACCTGGCCAAGGCCCTCCTCCAGGATGGACATGAGGTCCTCATCATCGAGCGCGACCGGGCCCGTTGCGAGCACCTGGAGGCCGAGCTGGGAGACATCGTCCTCCGGGGCGATGGTTCGGAGGTGGCCACCATGGAGAAGGCTGGCTTCAACCGGGCGGACATGGTGGTGGCCGTCACCGGTGATGATGAGGACAACCTGGTCATATGCCAGGTGGCCAAGGCTCACTTCCGGGTGCCGCGCACCGTGGCCCTGGTCAACGACCCTAAGAACGCCGAGATATTCCACCGACTGGGCATTGACCACACCGTCAACGCCACTGATGCCATCCTGGCCCAGATAGAGCAGGAGCTGCCGGTGCATGCCCTCATCCATCTCCTATCCATGCGCGGCGGGGGGCTAGAGATGGTGGAGGTACGCATACCACCTCAGGCGGCGGTGGTGGGCCATAAGCTGCGGGAAGTCCTTCTCCCTCAGCAGTCCATCGTCGTCCTCATCATCGAGGAGGACGGGAGCCCCAAGGCGCCGGAGCCGGACACGGTGCTGCGGCCGGGGGACAAGGTGATGCTGGTCACCCGTAGCGAGAACGAGGAGGCCCTGCGGGAGGTCTTCACCCGTCCCCCAGGGTATACCAGCCCCTACGGCCCCCTCACCATTTCGAGATGAGACGCATAGCCTATCTCGGGCCCCCGGGCACCTTCAGCGAGGAGGCTGCCCTTTTGTATGCGCCCCAGGCCCAACACATCCCCATGCCCACCATATCGGCGGTGGCTGCTGCCGTCCTCTCGGGCATGGCTCACGAGGGTGTGGTGCCCATCGAGAACTCCCAGGAGGGATCGGTGCCCGAGACCCTGGACGTGCTCATCCACGAGGAGGGGCTCATGATCCGGCAGGAGGTGGTGCTCGCCATAGAGCACCACCTCCTGGTGCGCCCCGGCACCACGGCCTCCGATGTGCAGGTCATCTTCTCCCACCCTCAGGCCTTGGCCCAATGCCGCCGCTTCCTGGAGCGGTGTTTCCCCAAGGCGGAGGTGGTGGCCGCCTTCTCCACAGCGGCGGCGGTGGAGGAGATGATGGCCCGCCAGGGGGCGGCGGCCATCGGCACCCTAAGGGCGGCCCACATCTACGGCGCTGAGGTTCTGGCCCGCTCCATCCAGGACCGCCGCCCCAACCTGACCCGTTTCGTGGCCCTGGCGCGGGAAGATCACCCCCCCACGGGCCGGGATAAGACGTCCCTGGCCTTCACCTTCGCCACCGAGGACCGCCCCGGCCTTCTGGTGGGGGCCCTCAAGGAGTTCTCCTGCCGCCAGATAAATCTCTCTAAGATCGAGTCTCGACCCACGGGCGACCGCCTGGGCACCTATATCTTTTTGGTGGACGTGGACGGCCATCGCCAGGAGCCCCACCTGGCCGAGGCTCTGGAACAGGTCCGTGGCCAGTGCTCCTTCTTCCGCATCCTTGGTTCCTACCCCAAATGGCAGCCGCCAAGTTGATCCACCGCCCACTCCCTGCTAGATTGACGACGAGTCGAACAGAGGTGCGCAAACGTATAGGCCACGGCAACTGCTACCCGGGGATGGAGCTGGTCACCCACGAGGACTACCTCGCCTTCCGGGGCCAAGAGGGGGAGGTGACCATAGGCGGTGTGACCATCCGCCTGGCGGGGCCATACCGGCCCCTTAGCCTAGAGCCCCCCGATTTCCGGCCGGAAAGCACCACCGTCTGGAGCTTCCCGGAGCGGGGCGAATGGGCCACCCATGCTGGGGACTTCCCAGGCAATTGGTCGCCCTATATCCCCCGCAATCTCATCCTGCGTTATACGCAGCCGGGGGACACCATCCTCGACCCCATGATGGGCAGCGGCACCACCCTTATCGAGTGCAGGCTGCTGGGGCGGCGGGGCATCGGTGTGGACATCAACCCGGCGGCGGTGATGGTGGCCCGCGACCGCCTCTTTTTCCACTATGAGAGGCCCAGCCATTGGCCGCCTGAGTGCCCTGTGACCACTTATGTAGGGGACTGCCGGAACTTGGACAAGATAGAAGACGACTCTGTAGACCTGGTAGCTACCCATCCTCCTTATGGCGGCATCATCTCCTATTCCCGCCTCCCAGGCGACCTATCGGCCCTCCCTTTGGACGATTTCCTGCCGGAGATGAGGGTGGTGGCCAGGGAGCTCTTTCGGGTGGTGAGGCCCGGTGGCCACTGCGCCATCCTGGTGGGCGATACGCGCAGGCACCTCCATTACGTGCCCATAGCCTACCATGTCATGGAGGCGTTCTTGGCCGCGGGGTTCCTGTTGCGCGAGGAGATCATCAAGCTGCAGTGGAATATGAAGGCCACGCGCCAGAGGTGGCGGAGGCGCCTCTACCCCTTCTATAAGATCGCCCATGAGCACTTGTTCGTGTTCCGCAAGCCTCAGCGGGGGGAGAAGACTTCCCGTCTCAGGCACAGCGCCAGGAGGGGGGCGATGCGCCGGCGCCGTCACGAGGGGCCTCCCGTAATGCTCTCTGTGGAGATGGCCCATGCCTGAGGCCCCCGACCTGGAGGCTTACGCTGCCTATCTGGCCCCCCGCCTACTGGGGCGTCGGGTGGTGGAGGCCAAGGCCATCATCCCGCCGGTGGTGAAGGCGGGGCGGGAGCTCCTGCCCTCCCTGCGGGGGAGGGAACTGAGCGGGATCGCTCGCCAGGGGAAGCATCTGCGTCTGGTTCTGGAGGGGGACATGGTGGTGGCGATACACCCCATGCTCAGCGGGCGCTTTCACCTCGTGCCCGCCCAGGAGCCCAGGCGCCCTCGCACCGTCTTCGCCCTCGGTCTGGACGATGGCATGGAGCTGCGGCTATGGGACCAGGGCCTCACCTCACGAATCTACGTTGCGCAAGGGGAAGGTGGTCTGGCCAAGGCCCTCCCTCCGCGGGCCGACGCAGGGCCTGATGCCCTCTCCCTGGAACTGACGTCCCAGCGGTTGTGGGAGAGGCTGCGTGGTCACAGAGGGCACATCAAGTCCCTCATAGTGTCGGAGAAGCTGGTATCGGGCATCGGCAATGCCTACGCCGACGAAGTCCTCTTCGCTGCCGGCATAAACCCCTTCCGCCCTGCCGCCGAGATGGGCCTAGGGGAGGCGGAGCGTCTCTTGCAGGCCATGCGCCAGGTCCTCAGGGAGGGGACACAGGAGGTGCTGGCTATGATGGAGCGCCATGGCCTCCCCGACGAGGAGTACCGCGGCCATATGAAGGTCCACCGCCGTGGGGGCCAGCCATGCCCCCGCTGTGGCGCTAACATCGTTGATGTGGTCAAGGGGGGGAGGGTCACCAGCTATTGCCCCAGCTGCCAGCAGTGATGAGAACGCGACAGATGGCTATGAGGGGGGCGGGTACCATTGGAGCCGGGCATCCTTAGGGAGCTGGAGGGGTTCTGGGAGCCCATCTTCGCCCGCCGCGACTGGCGCTACGAGGCCTTCTCCGCCATGGAGATAGCCGACGGCGGGCGGGCGGTGGTGTTGCGGGGCGATGAGGGCTCCCAGGCCCGCCTGGAGGCCCACGGTGTCCTCCCGGGCGTGGTGCGGTGGCGTCTCTGGCTCTCCCATGAGCCCCCTTGGGGATCGCCCATGTTGGCGCGCGTGCCCAGGCCTGCCCCCCTGGTGTGGCGAAGTCGTGGGGAAGGGATGGAGGCGGAGGGCGCGGGCCTAGCTCTTGAGGTGAGCGGCCGCCCCTTGGCGCTGCGGGTGAGGAAGATGCGGGGGAGGGCGGGCTGGGGATGGCGGCCGCAGGAAGGGAGCCTCCTGGGCCTCACTGCCCTGCCGCTAGGGGTGGCTCACGGGCCCGATGGGGAACGCCGGTGTTTTTTCTCCTGGAGCTTGGCCCCCGGGGAACGGCTGGTGGGGCTGGGGGAGGGGTTCGGGCCCCTCAATCGGCGAGGAAGGCGCGTAGTCCTGTGGGCGCGGGACCCCAAGGGCGCCCTGGGCCCCCTCTCCTACATCCCCATACCCTTCCTAATGAGCGACCGCCTTTACGGGGTTTTTCTCCATCACAGTGGCCCATCGGTATGGGAGTTGGGGGAGCCGCTGGTGCAGACGTCCTCCGTCCTGGTGGAGGAGCCCTATCTGGACATATTCATACTTGTGGGTGGTTCCCCGGCGCAGGTGCTGGCGAAATACACCAGGTTGACGGGCCGGCCTCCCCTCATCCCCCTTTGGGCCCTGGGGATCTGGTTCTCAAGGTGCATGTACCGCCATCGGGCACAGGTGCAGGGGATCGTGGAGAGGCTCAGGTCCCTGGGCATCCCAGGCGACGTCGTCCACCTGGACCCCTTGTGGCTGGAGGGGCGGGCCCGACGTTCCCTCGATGGCTGCCATTTCCGTTGGAATGAGGAGGACTTCGGGCCGCCACAGGAGCTGGTGGAATGGCTGAGGGAGCGGGGGTTCAAGCTGTGCCTGTGGGAGAACCCATATGTCTGGCAGGACACGGAGCTCTTCCGCCAGGGGTGGGAGAGGGGCTACCTGGTGCAGGGCCCCGATGGTCGCCCCGCCTCCTCTCTGGACAACCCCGATGCCACCCCTGTGGACTTCACCCACCCTCAGGCCGTCCGCTGGTGGCAGGAGCAGCACCGTCCCTTCCTGCGCATGGGAGTGGCGGCCTTCAAGGCCGATTACGGCGAAGGACTGCCCAAGGAGGCCGTCCTCAGCGATGGCCGTCGCGGCCTGGAGGTGCATAATCTCTACCCCCTCCTCTATAACCGGGCCGTGTTCGAGGCCATCAGGGAGGAGAGGGGGGAGGCCATTATCTTCGCCCGCTCCGGCTACGCCGGCTCCCAGCGCTATCCCCTGCACTGGACGGGCGATGCCCCCTCCACGTGGGAGGGGATGGCCGCCACCCTGCGAGCTGGCCTCTCCCTCTCCCTCTCGGGGTTCTGCATCTGGTCCCACGATATAGGGGGTTTCTGGAACCCGCAGGACCTGCAGCCTCCTGCCCCGGAGCTGTATATCCGCTGGGCCCAGTGGGGCCTCTTATCGCCGGTGGCCCGCTTCCACGGCATTCGGGGACGGGAGCCCTGGTACTACGGGCAGGAGGCAGTGAGGGTGGTGCGGCGGTTTGCCCGCCTGCGTTATCGCCTCCTGCCCTATCTGTGGGCCCTGGCCCATGAGGCCTCCTATCGGGGTCTGCCTATGGCCCGCCCCCTCTTGCTGGAGTTCCCCAAAGACGGGGCCAGCTGGGAGGTGGACTGGGAATTCATGCTGGGGCCTTACCTGCTGGTGGTGCCCGTCATCTCGGAGGAGGGGCGCGTCTCCATCTACCTCCCGCCAGGGGTCTGGTACGACTGGTGGACTGGCAGCCGCCTGGAAGGCCCGCGTCGATGGGACGAGAGGGTGCCCCTGGAGAGGCTTCCCCTTTTTGTGCGGGAGGACTCCATCCTGCCCTTGGCCCCGGCGATGGCTTATGTGGGGAAGCGTTCCTGGAGCCCCCTGCAGCTAGAGGTGCGGGTGGGCACGTGGGCCCGCTGGCGGGTCTGGGACCTGCTGCGCCCGCTGGTGGTGGAGGCAAGGCGGGACGGGGGATGGCTGGAGGCGAAGGTGAGCCCTACGCGCCGCCTCCTGTACCTGCTGCTGGTAGGGACCCAGGGGAAGGACCTGCAAGTGGAGGGGGCTGCCAGTGCCCAGGCCCGGATGGGGCGGCGGGGCCTCCTCGTGATGGTGCGGGGCGAGGGAAATCCTATACGGGTGCGGGCCAGGGCCTAAAGGTCCAGGAACTCCTCCCACCCAGGTACGAACTTGCGCCACCCCTCTTGGCGCACCAGGTAAGGATAGAAGAAGCGGTAGCGCAGGTGGGCAGGGCGACGTGGAGGCTGCAGCAGACGCATCCGGGCCTCCTCAGGTGTGCGGCCTGCCTTCTTGAGGTTGCACGCCCGGCAGGCGGCCACCACGTTCTCCCAATCGTGTACACCGCCCCGATGGCGGGGGATGACGTGGTCCAGGGTCAGCTCCTTGGTGCGCTTGCCACAGTACTGGCACGTGAAGCGATCACGCAGGAAGACATCTCGCCGCGTGAGGCGGCCATCGAGGTATGGCCTTCTCACCAGACGAAGGAGGCGGATAACAGATGGCACCGGCACCACCATGCTAGGGGTGCGAAGGACGCCCCTACCGTTCTCCACCAGCTCAGCCTTGCGGCGGTCCAGGAGGACCAGAGCACGGCGCACAGTGCAAACGTTGAGGGGGTCGTAGTTCTGGTTGAGGACGAGCACTGGTTCGCTATCGAGGCTCATGCTATCGCCTCGGCATCGATGTTAGCAGAAGCGGCCGCCATTTTTCAATGTGAGCTGAAGGGGCACCCCTTTGATGGGGCAGGTAACGGGATTGACAACCGTTGGCCTCCCGTCCATTATAGGGTTGACTCAACGCATAAAGGGAGGGAAGGAGGCGAGGACCGTGGCACGGCAACTGGTGGAGAGGCCCCTTAAGGAGATGGAGGCCGTTCGCCGCGCCTGGAACTATCCCCTGTTCGATGCCATATTCCAGAGGCGGGCGCGCCGTTTTCCCCTGGGGGCGGAGTTCCCTGGGACCACCGCCCCCTTCAAGTCCAATAAGGAGCCCGTCCCCTTGGACGAGATCGAGGAGGCCCTGCTGGTGATGGCTGGCACCGGCCTCTCGGGCCTCAACCTGGGGGCCGTGGACCTGCCCTATGCCGATGCCAAGGGTGGAAACTGGTGCGGCAACACCATGATCCAGTGGCAGGGCCGCACCTATGCTTCCCCTTGCGCCTCCCACGGCACCGAGCTCTTCTTCACCAATGACGAAGGCGTTTACATGGTGAAGATGAAGGATGTCACCCCCGAGAAGATGCAGGAGATCGAGGGGGAGGACGATTGGGACCGCATCATCCAGGCCTTCCGCGCCAACACCATCAAGCTCCAAGAGGGGCGCCTGGACATCCCTATGGTCACCCCCGTCACCCTCCCCTTCAACCAGTGGAACGTCAACAAGCCGGGCACCACCCTATTCATGCCCATCACCGACGTCACCTGGGAGCTCATAAACATCATGATGCTCCTCATGGACGAGCCCAACTGCCTCTACATATACGATGACCTGACAGGCGCTGAGCCCCTCAAGAAGTGGGCCGACCGGGGTAAGCTGAACCGCGGCGTGCCCATGTCCCTCACCCAGCTAGAGCGGGCGGCCAGCATGGCCACCGCCGGTGTGGAGCAGGCCTTCATGTGCCAGAACATGTACTTGGCGCTACAGGCCCTGGGGTTGGGCGGCTGGATCTTCGCCCCCAGCACGGCCACGGTGGTCATGGGCGGCACCCCCTTCACCAAGGGCTTGGGCTTCCGCTTCCACCCCATGGAGAAGGCCGGCCCCCTGCCGCGGCCCGACTTCCTGGGCCCCAGCCTGGGCAACCCCGTGGGGATCGATGGCCTGTTTGAGGCCTACTGCCCTCCCTACTACCGGTCCATGGCCGACGCTGTGCAGGCCATCTACGATGCTAAGTGGGGGCCGGAGGGCATCTACAAGACGGGCCCCGCCTCCCTCAGGAACCGTCAGGCCCTGGACCTGGAGGTGCCCAAGACCAGCGAATGGTGCCTGGAGGCTACCAAGGAGCTGTGCGAATATATCTGGGACACCTATGGCCGCTTCCCGGCCACGGTGGACGCCATGCAGATGGTCATCTGGCTGCAGGCCCACCACCTTGAGACCGAGTTCTACGACAAGTATGCCCTGCCGGGCGCCTACCACGAGGCCATCGCCCGCCACTTCGAGGTGTGGCACGGAGGGCGCAAGCCGCGGTTGCTGACGGAGGCGAGCGCCAGCGCTGGCTGAGAGAGGATGGCCAGCGTGGGCCAGGGCGGGGGGCGGGCAGCTGCCTGCCCCCCGCCCATAATGGGCCGTCCGGAACTGTGAAGAGAAGGCCGTGATCCTGGACGAGCTGCTACGGGTGGCCCACACGGGGGCGGTGGCCCTCTACATCGGCGGGGCCATCATCGTCACCCTGGGGTTGCGGCGGGCCCAGCGGTTCATTCCTCCAGCCCAGGCGGCCGTGGTGGGCAACGTGGTGGGCACCCTGTTCACCTACATATCCTGGCTGGCCCTGGCCACCTGGGTGGGTAGTGGATATTGGCTCCTGGCCCGCCGCGGTTGGGCCAGCCCCACCTCCCCACACACCCTGTTCGTGGACTCGGACCTCCTGAAGGAGGGCTACGGCTGGATGATGATCCTTATGATCTCCTCCTGGTTGGGCATGCTTATCAACGCTGTCCTCATCACCTTCGTGTTCCGGCCACGGTTAGTGCGACGCCTGGAGCCATCGCACGCCTCGCCGCAGGTGGTGGAGAGGCTGCAAAGACAGATGATGCTATCCGCCAGGATGGTGGAGGCGTTGGCGCTGGTCAACCTCCTTCTGTGCCTGGCTGCTACCTTGGCTGGTCACCGCTTCTTCGAGCATGTCTACATCTACACCGCGTCCTAAGGCTCCTATCCTGCCGCGGCGGCTGGCGGAGGCGGCGGCGCGTGCCCCTCTCTATCGTCCACCTCCTAAGGGAAGGGAGGCCCGGCGCCTGGGCGCCTGGCCTTTGGTGGAGATTTCGGCCCTTTTGGCCGCCGCCGACCCTTTCGGGGGCCGGTGGCGGGGTGACGTGGCGCCCCAGCTGGTGGCCCAGGTGGGGGAGGGATTGCCCATCTATTGGGGCCTGAGAGATGGCGACCTGCAGGCCATGGCCGACGTCCTCGCTTACTGCTGGCGCCAGCTGGGCGTCAGGAGGGGGGACGTGGTAGCCATCTACGACTATGGCACTAGCGCCCTCGTCATGTTCGCTTCTAGGGCTTATACCCCTCACCTGCGGGCTGGCGCGGCTGAGCGGCTGGGCTGCACCCCCATCTGCGGCGATGGCCTCCCCGAGATGGCCCCGCGCACCGTGCACCTTCTCACCTACGTCCGCCCTCGTTACCTCTTCTTGGGCGAGGAGGGGGCCGAGGCCCTGGCCCAACATCTGCAGCAGCGGGGCACGGGCCTGGCGGGGGTGGTGGAGCGGGCCGTCCTGGCCTTCGACGAGCGCCCCCTGCCGCCGGAGGAGTTGGTTCGCTGGGAGGAAAGGCTGGGGGTGGCCGTGAGCCAGCTCCTACGGGCCGACCTGTGCCTCTTCCTGGCCCCACCCTGCCCCGAGGGTCTGGGGTTCCATGTGCCACCGGTGTACCTGGTGGAGAAGGGCCCCGCGGGCCACCTGACGGTCACCAACCTGGGCATCCTCACCTGCCCAGTCATCAGGCACATGACCGATATCGTGGTCTCAGGCATAGAGGAGGGGAGCTGCCCGTGTGGACACGCCGGGACCAACATCCGCCTCTGACCATCCCTCCTAGCGAGCAGGAGCACTTCGACGCCTCGGAGGTGTCTCCACCGCAGGAGCGAAGGCGCCAGACGTGGGAGCGGCTGCTAATGGTGCTAGATTACGCCTATGGTCGCCTGCCCTTTTACAAGCAGCTTTGGCGCCGGCATGGCGTCCACCCCGGCCATGTGCGCACGCCTGAGGACTTCGCCCTCAGGGTTCCCGTGGTCACCAAGCGGGACCTCATAGCTGCCATCAGGGCCCAGGGCGCGGCAGCTGTGGGGATAGAGGCCCTGGGGCGTCGCCGCCCAGCTAACATAGTCATGACCTCCGGCAGCGAGGGGTTCAACACCTTCGCCCTCTTAGGCCGAGCCGCCCTAGAGGGTGACGACCTCCTGACTGCTCTGCGCGAGCTGTGGGCCATGAAGGTGCGCCCGGGCATGCGTGTCCTCACCTTGGGGACGGGGTGGCATGTCCTATCCCTGAGGGATACCCTGGCCCTATCCCGCCTGGGGGCGGCGGTGGTGAGCCCGTGGGGAAGCTATACTCCGCGTTTCTACCCCGCCTTCCTGGACGCCGTTCTGACCTTCCGCCCCCAGCACATGTTGGTGACGGCACCCGTCCTGCAGGGGATGCTGGCCGAGTGCCATCGACGGGGCCTTGCTCCCCAGGAGGCCTTCCATGGCCTGCGGTATGTGGGTTGCGCTGGGGAGGCCATCACCCCTCCCCTGCGCCGCTGGCTCTGCGAGGAGATGGGGCTTGTGGACTTCTACGAGCGAGGGGGCTCCAGCGATGGCATGTTTGGAGGTCCTGAGTGCTCCGCCCACGCCGGTCACCACATCTCGGACGACGTCCACTACGTGGAGGTGGTGGATGTAAGGAGCGGCGCCCCTCTCCCCCCTGGCCGCCGTGGCCTCGTGGTGGTCACCAACCTCACCCTAGGACGCAGCCTATACGTGCGCTTCCAGACGGGTGACGTCGGTGAGCTGAAGGAAGGCCCCTGCCCTTGCGGGCGTACCATGCCTGTCCTGGAACTTTATGGACGCCTTAGCGATTGCCTCGTCCTGGACAGCACCATCATCACCCCCTACGATGTGCGCTGCCTCACCGATGCCTGGGCCTCTCTCCGCTGGGCGGCGGTCTCCCTGTCCTGGGACGGTGAGGCCGTATCTGTGCGCCTAGAGGGGGCAGATGCCAAGGCGGAGGAGCTGGCAGAAGCCCAAGACGCTCTGGAGGCTGCCCTGGGCCTAAAGGTGAGGCTCTCGGCCGTCCCCGCCGGGGTCCAGGGCTGGAAGGGCCAGAGGATGCGGGCTGTGGGGGGGTAGGTATGGGCAAGGCTGCTGGCCTCTTGCCTTCCTGGTACTGGCCCGAAGGGGTGCAGAGGTACGTCTCGGCGCCGCCCATCGCCCTGGACGAGCTGTGCGTGGGCCGGTGGGCCAGGCGCTATGGGGGGAATGTCGCCTTACAGGGGCAGCAAGGCCAGCTCACCTTCCGCGAGCTGAACGAACGGGTGGGACGCATCGCGGGGGCCATACTCGCCCGCTGGGGGGATGCGCCGCGGCTTGCCCTCTACGCCGGGGAGCCCCTCCTTTGGGCCACGGCCTTCTTCGCTGGCGCCCGCCTGGGCTGCCAGCTTCTCCTACTGGACACGGACCTCCCTCTGGACGCCCAGGGATGGGCCCTGGAGTCCTTCCGCCCCACTGCCGTCCTGGACGATGTGGCTGTCCACAACCTCCAGGAGGCCCAGGGCCCGACGCCCGCTGGGCGGCGGCCGGATGCCTCTGCTCCTGTCATCGCCCTGCCCGAGGGGAAGGCCCTCGTCTATCATTCCCATGTCTCCCTGGCCAGTGGGGCCATGGCCCTGGCCGCTTTTCTGCAGCTGGACCCTCAGGAGAAGGTGGTGGCCGTGTCCCCCTGGGGGCGGTGGGAAGGCCTTCTGACCCTCCTGGCCCATCTCCAGGGCGGGGGTACTGCCCTGGCCTCCCCTTCTTCATGGGAGGCGCTGTCCGAAGCGGTGGCCCACCACCGGCCCAAGGCCCTCTGGGTCCCTGCGTCCCTAGGATGGCATGTCTTGGAGGAGAAATCCCTTAGGGAGGCGGTGCGGCGGGCCCGTCCGTGGCTGCTAATGGGGGTGGAGGGCCCCGTGGCCAAGGCCCAGAGGCGGCGCTGGCGGCGTCTGTTGGGAACGCATGTCCTCACCGCTTATGGCTTCGCCGCCACTGGTGTCATCGCCGCTTCCCACCCCTCCTGGTACCTGGATGAGGCGGTGGGCATCCCCATGACGGGGGTGGACCTCATCCCCATCGACCCCGCCTCCAGGGCGCCTGTGGAGGCGCCATGGGAAGTCCTGACCTACGCCGGCATAGGGGTGCGGACGCGGGCCTTGGCCCCACGCATCGAGGGCGAAGGGCCATATTACGGCCTCATCGCCCCCGACCTGTTCTATACTGGACGCCAGGGGTGGATGGACCCTAACGGCATGCTCTATCTCCTGGACGGGAGGTGAGGACACGGCCTACACCCCTTGCAGCCCTGAGGATTTCGCCAGGGATGTCCTGGGGTCGCCAGTGCCGGTGGTGCTGGCCTTCGGTATCCCCCAGTGCCCTGGCTGTCGGGTGCTGGACACCTCCCTGGACGTCCTGGAGGCGCATTTCCAGGGGAAGCTTCGGGTCGTCCGCCTCCTGGCCACCCATCCCCAGACCATGGAGATCCGCCGACGCCACCTCTGGCCTAAGGGCGTGTCCTTCAGTGTGAACCTTGTGCCAGTGGTCATGGTGGTGGTAGGAGGAGAGGTAGTGGCCACCTTATACGGCCCGCGGCCAGCGGCGGAGCTGGCCCGCGTCCTTGGGCCCTATCTGCCTGCGGGGTGGTCCCCTCTGTCCACGACGGCGGTGGAGGTGTCGCTCCTGGAGGACGGCTCCCCTTTGGGGCCGCCCTTGGTCCTGGAGCTGACGTGGCAAGAGCAAGAGGCCCTGAAGAGGGAGCAGCCCTACATAGCCCTTGTGAGCCGCTGGAGGAGACGAGCCTTCTAGAGGCCACCAGGAGATGTGGTCGGCGGGGGCAGGCCCGGCTAGGGCCCATTGGCAGCCCTTGCATGGCCGCGTCACCCAAGGAATACCACAGGGCAGGACGTCGCCTACCTCTGGGGCGTATGCCATGACTTAAGGAAGTTCGATGACGAGTTGCAGGCATACCTGCGGGCTCAAGCCGAGGGAAAGCACCACGCACCGGCACCTCCTGTACATCTGGGCGCACTGGTGGCCTGCAACCTCTTGCGCTCTGCGAAGATCAGGGTGAAGAGAGGTAGTGCTCACCATCGCTGAGCATCATTGGGACCTGGACTCGGCAGCCGTCCTGCGCCAAGGCCTGGTGCACCTGGCCAGGCAGGAGCCGGACAGGGTTAGGCGCCTGCCGCAGACCCTTCATGAGCATGGTTTGGTACCTAAAGGACAGACGCTGCCTTGCCCTAGATGTGCCTGCGCGACGAGAGCTGTCCATTCGCATGGTGTTCTCGGCGGTGGTAGATGCCCAACGGTCCTAACTGAGGGGAAGGGAAGACTCGTAGCGTGCTAGGGTTCGCCCTAAGCCATGCCGTCCGACACGGTCTGTAGCGGGTGGTGGCCATAGCCTTGCGCGCAGCGTCATCGTCCTGGACGAGATGTAGACGCTACCACCTGAGGTGCTGAAGCCTACAGTGGACGTCCTAAGGGCCCTGGTGGAGGACTACGGCACCTCAGTTGTCCTTTCCACGGCCCCCAACCTGCCCTGGAGAGCGCCCGCTATGGGCGGGAGTGGGCGGGACTGGAAAACCGCGAGATAGTGCCCGATCATCCACGCCAGTTCCAAGCCCTACGTAGGGTCAAGTACATGCACCTGGACTCGCCCGTGGGTTGGGAGGAGCTGGCTCGCGTTGTGGCAGCACAACGCCAGGCCATGGTGGTGCTCAATACCAGGCTGGATGCCCTGAGGCTCCTGTCGGAGCTGGAAGCCATGGGGCATTAAGGCTCCCTATTCTACCACCTGTCTACCCTCCTGTGTGGCGCCCATCGGAGGGGGCTGCTGGCGGAGGGCGACGCCGTCTCGGCGATAGGGAGCAGGTGTGGTGGTCGCCACCCAAGTCGTCGAGGCGGGAGTAGACCTTGGCTTCCTGGTAGCCTACTGGGCCATCGGGCCTTTGGACCGAATCGTGCAGACGGCGGCGCGGTGTAGCCACCAAGGATGCCTCCAGAACAGGAAGGTGGTCATCTTCGAGCCGGCAGAGGGCAGCTCGCCACAGGGCCTCTACAATACTGGCCTGGAGGTGGCCGCTCCTGCTCTTTACCCGAGGCCCTTCACGACCCGGCAATCTACCGCGAATACTTTCAGCCTCTGTCCAGCGACGTCGAGGTAAACAAGCGACAGGAGCAGCGGTACCGCCAGGATCTGAACTACCCTGAGGTGACGAGGTGGAATCGCCTAATCGTGGAGGACACGGTGCCGGTGGTGGTGCCTTATAAGGATGCTGAGGTGAGACTTGCGCAGTGACTCAAGGAGCCCAGTCGGGTCAAGTCGCGAATTTTGTGTAGAGGGCCTTAAGAGGTGTCATGTCCATATACTTCCTGAGGGCCCAGTCCTCGCTGGCTCGCAGGATGAAGGGCGTCGCCACACCCAGGGCGCTTCTCCTGTCCTCGAATATGTCCAGTAAACGGATGCGCCAACCTGTCTCCCGATGCGGGCACTCCAGCATACTAACGACCTAAATGATAAGCGGTGATGACCCCACCATCACCCCCTTTCGACCTTGCCGATCCAGCAGTATAGCGGCTCCTTCTCTGGAAGCTCAAAGCTGCCTCTCAACCCAGACCATAACACAGGCGGTCGGTTTGCGGAGCCGAAAGTAGGAGAAGGGGGGCCCTCCTCAGCATCGGTCTAGGACACTTCCCTGGGGATTGGATACGGGTGCCCGCCTATGAAAAGTCTCCTCATCGGGCTGTGCCTGCCTTTCCAGGTCGCACGGACTTCTTGAGGCCACCGACGCCCCCCACCTCACCAGGGATATGCTCAACAGGCTATCCTCCTGGTGCCGCATGCATCACCACCAGGCGCAAGGAAAAAGGGGGGCCAGCCACCCCCCACTATTGCCCCGGCCCAGGGAGCAAGGCCGCGGCCATCTAAGGAACAGCCGATGCGCCTGTGATAGAATGCCCCTGCAAGGGGTGATAGCGTTGTCGCTGACGAGTCACCTCCAGGACCCCGATTCCCCCGTGCTGGCCTTCTTCCAGCGGGAGCTGCCTGAGCGGCAACGGTTTGTTGAGCATTGGCGAGGGCGCGTGAGAGGGCTACGCACGTGGCTGCCCGAAGGCGCAGGCCGTGGCTATGCCTGGAGCCTGGTCGGTGAGGCGTTCGACCTGCGGTTGCGCGCAGCCCTCAGGTCGGTGGGAGCGGAGGGGGTCATAGGCTCTACCACTGGCGATGTGGTAGCCTACGTTACACCGCCGACGCAGGAAGCCATCCACATCCTGGAGGACGAGATTTGCCCCCTATGGGAGGAGCTGAGGGGAGGTGGTCCCCTGCGGTGTCTAGACGACGAGCAAGAGAGGCAGGTGGCACGGCTCTGTCTGGCGCTCGCCTGGTATAAGGAATATGCGCGCGTCGGCCCTCTCAGGCCCGTCGAGCCCTTGCAACGAGCTGCCAGCCTGGAGGAGCTCATAGGGCTGACGCCTCAGGCGGCCGTGGCCATCGATGATGTAGCCCGGATGATGCGCATAGCGGAGGGCTCTATCGACAGGTGGCCGCCGCAGGAGGACGTCCGCCTGGGCCCGGTGTTTGATGGGAGCATCGACGTGGGAGGCGCCGACGCCGACTTCATCATCGGCAGATGCCTGTGGGACATCAAGACGACGAAGGAGCCGGGGCGGATATCGCGCAAATATTTCTGGCCTTACCAGTTGCTGGGCTACGTATTCCTGGACTACACGGACCGATATGGCCTGGACCGGGTCGGCATCTACCTGGCCAGGCAGGGAGCCTGGATATCGTGGGGTATCGACGAACTGGTGAGGTTGCTCGGGGGCGACACCGCCAGGTCCCTGGCTGAGTGGCGAGCGCTGTTCCGGGAAGCGGTGGCGGAGGCCAGGGCACTGGAGAAAAGTGGGGAGAAGAGGGAGGATACGGCACCGTCTAGCGCCCGTGCCCCCATATCACCTGCCCAATCCGCTGCCCGGATGCTGAGAACCCCAGGGTGGGGTGCTGCCCTGATGAAGCCGTTGCGCCTCCTGGTGGGGTGGGCAAGCCACCGGTGGGGCAGGGTCAGATAGGGAATTGGGTGCAAGAGTCTGCGTTCGTTAAGGGTTACGTCCCTGGCAGGGGACGGTGCATGCCGGCCCTGCAGGCGCTGCCTGTGCGTGGGCACCTCCAGGCCACATTCAGGTGGGGGTAGGAAGGCTACAGGCGGGACTTAATGCCCCGCATTACCCTGCCCCTGCTGGAGCAAGCGGAGGAGATACTGGCCATACTCAGACGTTGGGCGGCGCATCGCACGTCAACTTGGCCCTTGATGGGCGGGCTTCAGTAGTCACCGAACCAGGGCCCGCCTGGGCG
>JAVVHA010000011.1 GCA_032249735.1 Dehalococcoidia bacterium
GTCCACCGAATCTGCCCGGGCCATCATCTTCAGGTATACTATCCCCGACTTCAGGAGGTGGGAAGCATCATGCAAGAGCCGCGACTGGAGTTCCTTTACGAGATCCAAGTGGACTTGGAGGCGCCACAAGCTGTGGGCCGGAACCCCCACGGGGTGCGCAACATCTTCTACGTGCGCTCAGGGCGTTTCCAGGGCCCGCGCCTCAGGGGTGAGGTGCTGCCTGGGGGTGGGGACTGGTTTCTGGTCCGCCCCGATGACGTTGGGGAGCTGGACGTCCGCATCACCCTGCGGACCGATGATGGGGCCCTTATCTACGTCACCTATCGCGGCCTCCTGCACCCGGTGAGCCAGGTGACCGCCGCCCTTGCCGAGGGCCGGGAGCTGCCCAGGGAAGGGTACTATTTCTACATCGCCCCCTTCTTTGAGACCGCCGACGAGCGTTACCAGTGGCTCAATGGCACCGTGGCGGTGGGGGTGGGCTATGCGGTGCCGGGAGGCGTACGCTACCGGGTGTTCGCCTTGGTCTAAGCTTATGCCCCCTTGCAGGAGTAAGAGCTGACGTCCCACCGCCCCCGGGACGCGGCCTTGCTTACCTCCGGTGGGCCTTAGCCTGGGCGTGGACGGGGCGGGGGCTGCCAGCGCGGTGGGTGGGGCTGTCCCACCCTATTGCGCAGGACGCCGATGCCCGATACCTCCAACTCCACCACGTCCCCAGGCTGGAGGAGACGGCCCAGCTCCAGGCCGCATCCCTTGCCCACCGTCCCAGAGCCTATGAGGTCCCCTGGGTGCACCGCCTCGTCCTGGGAGATGTAGGCCACCAGCTCCTCTGGCCGCCACATGATGGTTCCTGAATTGCCCTGGGACCACAGCTCGCCATTGACCCTGGCCACCATCTCCAGGTTCAGCAGGTCTAGCTCGTCCACGGTGGTCATCCAGGGCCCTAGGGCGGTGGCGAAGTCCTTGCCCTTGGCCGGTCCCAGCAGCCCGGCCATCTCCTCCCGCTGCAGGTCTCGGGCGCTGAAGTCGTTAAGGATGGTGACGGCGAAGATGTGCTCCTTGGCCTCGTCCGGGGTGAGGTCTTTGCCCCCCTTGCCGATGATGAACCCCAGCTCCAGCTCGAAGTCCATCTCCTGGGCGCGGGAAGGCCAGGGGACCTCCGCCTCGTGGCCTATGAGGGTGGTGGGGTTCCCTTTGTAATAGATGGGGAGGCGGTAGTAGACATCGGGCACTGGGCCCCAGCGGCCGATGGTGTTGCGCAGGTGCTCCTCGAAGGCCAGGCAGTCCCGCATCACCGGCGGGTCGACGGGTGGCAGCCAGTGTTGCCCCTGGAGGGGAAGGGCGGCATCGGCGTAGGGGCCGGCTAGCAAGCGCTCTACCGCCTCCAGGAAGGGCTCCCCCAGGGCGAGGGCGGCGGCCATACTGCCGGGGAAAAGAGCCCTAGCCAGGCGCCGGGCCGCCTCTGGGGAGGCGCCGCGTCTTTCCAAACGCAGGCGTTCGGCCCGCGCCAGGTCCACCACCAGCCCCTCCTCAGGGAGGACAGCGACAAGACGCGCCTCGTAGCCGTCGGGTCCTGCCAGCAGGATGCGTCCTAACTTCATGTCCTCCCTCCTCTTGGCTTTATTATACGGGCCCGTGCCACCAACCCCTTGGTGGTGGAGAGAGCCCAGGCCAACATGGAGACCAGATGGCCTGGGTTTTGGGCTTCGATGTAAGCTTCTCGCGTCTGGATAGGGGGTGGTGGTCCCAGCTCCCCTCTTGGGGGCCCCTGGGCCCGCCAAGGGTGCTGGTCCAGAACCTGTGGCCCGGGGGATGGGCCGCATCTGATGTTCTGCAGGCGGTGGCGGAGGCCAACTTGCGCGATGCCCGCCTGGCCGGCATGATTACCGCTGCTTATCTGGTGGCCTCTCCCTGGTATGGGGCTGACCTGGCCTTGCGAGAGGCCCGCCGCAGAGCAGGCCACGAATGGCGACATCTCTCAGCTCTCTTTGTGGACGTGGAGACATTGGAGTGGCAAGGCCGGACATATTTCCCATCCCAGGACCAGACCTGGGAGATGTTGGAGGCCTGCGCTGCCACTGGCCTGCCCGTGGGCCTATATACGGGCCGTTGGTTCTGGGTCGGCTACTATGGCGACGATGCCCGTCCCTGGTGGCGTCATTGGCCCCTGTGGAACGCTCTTTACACGCCGGAGCCCCGGACAGGCGATCCGGGTTATGGGCCTTGGCGCTCTCAAGATGTGGTGGGCGTCCAGTTCCAGGGCGGCGTTAACATGGCCGGGGTGGAGGTGGACGTGAACGTGTTCAGGGAAGATTTCTTCCGCGGGGCAAGTAAAGTGCGTGTGCCTTGGCGTTCCCACCAAGGGGTGGAGGAGAAGGAGGTGGGCCTGGAGGAAGCGGTGATGGGCATGGTGCGGGGAGAGGTGCCGCTGCCCTTAGACTGGGGACAGAAGGTGCCCCTCTGGCTGAATGGCACCCCCTGGGTGGAGGGAGACCAGGTGGAGGAGGCCGCGCGCCCCACTGTCCAGGAGGTGTTAGAGGCAGCCTTCTGGTTCCTGCGCCGGGAGCGACCCCGCCTCATACGTCACCTGGAGTCCCTGCAGGGGAGGGATGAGGATGTCCATGGCCACTCGTCTGGCCCTTAAGAGGCTCCTTAAAGGGGCTTTGGCAGCGGCGGTGGCCGCTGCCGTGGCCTACCTCCTGGAACACCAGGCCGAGCTCTCGGAGCTGGTGCCGGTGGCCCTGGTGCCGCTTATCACAGGCCTCCTCTTGGCCCTGGAGAAGTGGCTGAAGGAGCTGGGCGCTAACAGGGAGCCCTGAGGGCAGCGAGCCCCTCTTCACTGGAGCGTCTACGGCCCCCAAAAGAGGCAGCGGCACAAATAAAGTTGGCGGCCCCGACGGGACTCGAACCCGCGATCTCCTCCTTGACAAGGAGGCATGTTGGCCGCTACACCACGGGGCCGCTTGGCCATTTACCATTGTCGTGGTCATGGGTTGGCAAGTCAATATCCCTTGGCCCCGCCCTGGGCTATAATGCCAGGGGGAAGGCCATGGCCCGAAGGAAGCGGCGAAGGATGAGACCTCTCCCCCCCAGGAGGGAGACGGGCGCCTCGGTCGCTACTGCACCGGCCGAGGAGAAGACGCAAGCTGTCCCCACCAGGCGGCGTCGTCCCTTCCGCGATTGTAGCCACGTGCCTGGGGAGATGGCTCAAGTGGCCATCCTCTCGGCGGTGATATTGGCGGGCCTGGTGGTGGCGAGGGTTATCCTGCGCTAGGAGGGCAAGAGGCGCCCCCGCGCCCTAGCCAGCTCCAGCAGCTCTTGGACGGGCTCCTCGGGCAAGGGTATGTCGCCAGGCTCCCGCTGCTGGGGCCCTCCCAGGCCATGGTAATCGCTCCCTCCCAGGGGTAAGAGTCCGAAGCGGCGGGCCCAGCCTAGCAGCGTCTCTATCTCCTCAGGCCCGTAGTCCTGATAGTACACCTCCATGCCCGTAAGCCCCGCCTCCTTTAAGGGGGGCAGGAGGCTGTCCAGCTGATCCATAAGCTCCCGAGGGTGGGCGAGGACGGTGAGCCCTCCAAACCTTTGCAGCAGCTGGACCACCTCCACAGGGGTGAGCTTTTCCCTCTCTACGTAGGCTGGCCCACGCCGGCCGATGTAGCGCTCGAAGGCCTCGTTGACGCTCTGGACATACCCTGCCTCCACCATGGCCCGGGCGATGTGGGGCCTGCCCACCGCTCCATCGCCGGCGATCTGCAACACCCTCTCCCATGATACGGGCATGCCGAGCTCCGCCAACTTGTCCACCATACGGCGGGCGCGGGTGACGCGGGAGTCGCGCAGGCGGGCCAGCTCCCGCTGAAAAGCCACGTCCTGCCAGTCCATGAAATAGCCCAGGATGTGGACCTCGTTGCCCGGCACATCGGTGCTCATCTCCACGCCTGGGATGAGCAGAAGGTCGGGATAAAAGCGGGAGGCAGCCAAGGCCTCTGGGAGGCCGTCGGTGGTGTCGTGGTCGGTGAGGGCCAGGATCCGCACTCCCCGGCGATAGGCCAAGTCCACGAGCTCCCTGGGGGTGAGGACGCCATCGGAGTAGGTGCTGTGGGTGTGAAGGTCAGCACGGCTGGGCATCACTCCACCTCACAGTCCAGGCGCCGAATGGAGAGGGCGCGGCCAGTGGCGTCTTCCACCTCCACCAGCACGGCGTTGAAGATGGCGGGCCCCTTCTCCTGGGGCGAGAAGCGGGTGGGGAGTTGGGTGAGGAACCGCTCTATGACGGCCTCTGTCTCCATGCCGATGACGCTATCGCGGGCCCCTGTCATCCCCACGTCCGAGACATAAGCGGTGCCTTTGGGGAGGATGCGGGCGTCGGCGGTGGGGACGTGGGTGTGGGTGCCCAGAACGGCGCTGACGCGGCCGTCTAAGTACCAGCCTAGGGCCACCTTCTCGCTGGTGGCCTCGGCATGCACGTCCACGATGATGATGGGGGTGCCTTGCAGCTCCAGCAAAAGGCGGTCGGCGGTGCGGAAGGGGCACTCCACATCGTGGGGCATGAACACCCGCCCCTGCAGGTTGACCACCGCCACTCCGTCGCGGGCCCACACGCCCCGCCCAGGTGCCCCCTGGGGGTAGTTATGGGGCCTCAGGATGGGAAAGTGGCCCTCGTCCAGGGCCTGGTATATCTCCCGGTACTCCCATATGTGGTTGCCCGATGTGATGACGTCCACCCCGGCGGCTAACATCTCTTGGGCGGTGGCCAGGGTGAGCCCCTTGCCACCGGCGGCGTTCTCGCCATTGGCCACCACCAGGTCGATGCCATATTGGCGGCGCAGCTGGGGCAAGAGATGGGCGAGGGTCCTCCGCCCCAGCTTGCCCACCACGTCCCCTATCATGAGGACCTTCAATGCGTCCTCTCCCTCAAAGGCTAGCGGGCGTACTCCACTACCCTCTTCTCACGGATGACCGTCACCTTGATCTGGCCCGGGTACTGCAGCGTCTCCTGTATCTTGCGGCTGAGGTCGCGGGCCAGACGGAAAGCTCCTAGGTCGTCTATCTCCTCGGGCTTGACGATGACCCGGATCTCACGCCCGGCCTGGATGGCGTAGGCCTTCTCCACCCCCGGCAGGGAATAGGCCAGGGCCTCCAGGGCCTCCAGACGTCGCAGATATTGCTCCAGGGACTCGCGACGAGCGCCGGGCCGGCCGCCGCTGAGGGCATCGGCCACGATGGTGATGACGGCCTCCACAGTGCTGGGCTCCACCTCCTCGTGGTGGGCCTCGATGCAGTGGACCACCGCCTCGGGCAGCCCATACTTGCGGGCCATATCCGCCCCGATGCGGGCGTGGGTCCCCTCCATCTCGTGGTCCACGGCCTTGCCGATGTCGTGCAGGAGGCCTCCCAGGCGGGCCACCTGAACATCGGCCCCCAGCTCGTGGGCGATGAGAGCGGCCAGGTGGGCCGTCTCCACGGCGTGTTTGAGCTGGTTCTGGCCGTAGGAGTAGCGGTACTTGAGGCGCCCTAGGAGCTTAATGATCTCGGGATGAAGGCCTGGGCAATTGGCCTCTATGGCCGCCTGCTCGCCTGCCTCCCTGATGGCGGCATCCACCTCCCGCCACGCCCTCTCCACCATCTCCTCAATACGCGCCGGGTGTATGCGCCCGTCGCTCATGAGCTTGGTGAGGGCGATGCGGGCCACCTCCCGCCGCACGGGATCGAAGGAGGAGAGGGTGACCGCGTCAGGGGTATCGTCGATGATGACGTCCACCCCTGTGAGGTGCTCCAGGGTGCGGATGTTGCGCCCCTCTCGCCCGATGATCCTCCCCTTCATGTCCTCCGATGGGAGGGGGACCACCGAAACGGTGGCCTCGGAGACCACATCGGTGGTGAGGCGCTGCATGACACCCACCAGGATCTTACGCGCCCGCTCCTGGGCCTCCTCCTTTATGCGCTGTTCCAGCTCATAGGCGCGGCGGCTGGCCTCCTCCCTCACCTCCTGCTCCACCTGCGCCAAGATGAGCTGTCTGGCCTCGGGGATGCTTAGGCCTGCTATTCGCTCCAGTTCCCGCTGTCGCTCCTCTCCCAGCTTCTGGAGGCGGGCCTTCAGCTCCTCCAGCTGTGCCTCCCGCTGGGCGAGGGCCTGCTCCCTCCGCTCCAGGGCCTCCAGCTTCCGTTCCAGGGTCTCCTCCTTCTGGAGGAGGCGCCTCTCCAGCCGCTGGATCTCGTTGCGTTGCTCCTTAAGCTCCGCCTCCGCCTGGCTCTTGATCTTGACGGCCTCTTCCCGCGCCTCGATGACGATCTCCTTGTAGCGCCTCTCGGCCTCGTTGAGGAGGCGGGCGGCATTGCGCTCGGCAGTGATCATGCGGTTCCTGGTGAGCCAGTATTGGATAACAGCCCCCACAAAGATGCCGCCCACGATGCCGAGAAGGCCAAATAGGGCGATGAACACGCCTTCCGGCATAGCTATCACGCTTCCTTTGCTCTGTCATTTCGGCCCCTATGGGCCCTGTTAAGGTTCTGGCCGACCTGTAATCCATGATACCCCATGACAGGGGGGGAGTCAACGGAGGCCAATCCCCTTCTAGACGAGTTATAGGCAGGGCCTATGGGAGGCCCTCATGCGGGCGCCAGGCGGCCCAGGAAGTAGGCAACGGTAGCCACTCCGGTGCCGATGGCCGTGATCTGCGCCCCTGAGAGGATGGGGTTGCGCCGCACCAGCTTCCCCTTCACTGCCCCCATGACGAAGAGGGTGGCGGCGGCAGTGAGGATGGAGGCTAGTATGGCCAGGCCACTGACCCCCGCCAGGAAGGGGAGCAGGGGTAGGATGCCCCCTGCCAAGTAAGAGATGCCCATGGCCACGGCGTCTTTGGCGGGCTCGCTCAACACTTCAGGGCTTATGCCCAGCTCCTTCTCGGCCATGACGCGCAGCCAGGAGGCCTTATCGGCCGCTACCCGCTCGGCCATCTGCCGGGCCTGCTCATATGGGAACCCCTCCAGGCGGTAGAGTTCTATCAGCTCTGCCATCTCCTCCTCGGGCTTGGTCTCGATCTCCCACGCCTCGTGGGCCAGCTCCGCCTCCTGGACGTGTCTTTCGGCCTGGGAGCCGAGGAAGCTGCCGGCAGCCATGGACATGGTGCCGCCCAAGATGGCGGCCAGGCCGGCCACCAGCACGGTGGTCTTGGAGGCCGTGGCCGCTGCCACCGCCGGCCCCACGGTGGCCGCTGTCACCAGCCCGTCCTGCATGCCGAAGATGACCTCCCGCAGGCGGGTGAGGGCGGCGATACGTTCTTTCTCCGTGGCCAGCTCCCTCATGGCTGGCGAAGGGGGCTCCATGGAAACAGCCGGCGTGGGCGGCGAGGCGGTCCTTTGGCGGCGCGGGGTGGTGGGGGCCCGCCGGCCTGTCTTGGCCTCCAAGTGGCGCAGGGCTTCCAAGAAGCGCCGCAGGTGCTCTTTCTCCCCCTCTAGGGCCAGGCGGAAGCTCTGGGCGGCATCGGGGCGGCCATCGGCTTCCGCCTCGGCGATGAACTTGGGGTACATGGTCTCGAACTCGTAGGCCTCCCCCTCGGTGACGGCCTGCAGGTTCTCTAGGGTGGAGCGCACCTCCCCAAGGGCCCGGAGGTGGCTGAGGGCGTGGATGGTCTCCGCCCCCGCCGCCTCCATGAAGACAGCGGCTACCTCCGGGTGTCCCTCCTCCAGTGCCTTCAGGGCATAGGCCAAATACATGCGGTTGGCCTTCGCCTCACCTAGGAAGGCCAGCCAGAGGTTGCGCTGGGTCCTGTCCATGCCGATTCCGTTAATCCGTTAAATGGATTCTAAACTAGGGCCGTGGTGGGGTAAAAGGGGCTCGGCCTCGGCAGCCGAAGGGGCGAAGGCCAAGGCAGGTAGCCCCTCGGCCGCCTTTTGGCGGATGAGCTGCTCCAGGCTTTGGGCCAGCTGGGGGTTCTGACGCAGGAACTCCTTGGCCTGTTCACGCCCCTGCCCGAGGCGGGTCTCGCCGTAGGAATAGAAGGCCCCCTGCTTGCGGACGATGCCCATGGCCGTAGCCAGGTCCAGGATATCCCCTTCGCGGCTGATGCCCACTTTGGGCCCTTGGAAGATGATCTCGAACTCGGCGGTGCGGAAGGGGGGAGCCACCTTGTTCTTGACCACCCGCGCTCTTACGCGGTTGCCGATGATCTCGTTGCCGGCCTTGATGGCCTCCACCCGCCGCAGGTCGATACGCACCGAAGCATAGAACTTGAGGGCCCGCCCGCCAGGCGTCACTTCCGGGCTCCCAAAGACGATGCCTATCTTCTCCCGCAGCTGGTTTATGAATATGACGGCGGTGCGGGTGCGGGATATGGCTGCCGTGAGCTTGCGCAGGGCCTGGGACATGAGGCGGGCCTGTAGGCCGGGCATGGACTCCCCCATATCCCCCTCCAGCTCGGCGCGGGGCACCAGGGCAGCCACCGAGTCCACCACGATGACGTCCACGGCGTTGGAGCGCACCAGCGCCTCGGCTATCTCCAGGGCCTGCTCGCCTGAGTCGGGCTGGGAGACCAACAAGTCCTCCACCTTGATGCCTAGGGCGGCGGCGAAGTTGGGGTCTAGGGCATGCTCAGCGTCAATGAAGGCGGCGATGCCCCCCGCCTGCTGGGCCTGGGCCACCACGCTCAGGGCCAAGGTGGACTTGCCAGACATCTCAGGGCCAAAGATCTCCGTCACCCTCCCCCTGGGGATGCCCCCCACCCCTAGGGCTAGGTCTAGGGCCAGGGAGCCAGTGGGGATGGCCTCCACGGCCAGCTTGGCCCCCGCCTCCCCCAGACGCATGATGGCCCCCTTGCCGAACTCCTTCTCAATCTGGCCGATGGCCATCTCCAGGGCCCGCAGACGCTCCGATGGCTGGGTCATACGCTCACACGCCTTCTCGCTTATTTGTTCGCCTGGCCCAATCATAACACGACGCGTGGCCGGGGGCAAGGCTAGGTGAGAGCCCGGATGGCCAGCTGGGCCACCAGCTGGATGAGGATGATGGCCACCAGAGGGGAGAGGTCCAACATGCCCAGGCGGGGCATCATCTGGCGGATGGGGGCCAGGATGGGTTCGGTGATGTCGTGGAGGAAGGCTGCCACAGGGTTGCGGGGGTCGATGGGAAACCAGGAGAGGATGGCCCGCAGGACGATGGCCACCGTCAGCACCTGGGCTACGGCCTGGATGATGGCTATGAGGACGTTAATGGTCCTCCCTCCGCTAGCTCTCGGGCCTTGCGATAGGCAGACTGGATGGCCTCCATGATGGCCCCGCGCACGGCCGCCTTCTCCAGGGCGAGGATGCCGGCGGCTGTTGTCCCCCCTGGGGAGGTGACCTGGGCCCGCAGCTCGGCCAGGTGGCGTCCTGTCTGTTGGGCGTAGCGCACGCTCCCGGCGAAGGTCTGCAGGACCAGCTGTACGGCCATGGCCCGGGGCATGCCTATGGCTACCGCCCCCTCCACAAACGCTTCCAACAAGAGGAAGACGAACCCAGGGCCGCTGCCACTGACGGCTGTGGCCATGTCCACGTATTTCTCATTCTCCACCTCCATCTCCAGGCCCAGGGCTCCCAGCACGCGGCGGACCTCCTCCTTCTCTTGCGGCCCGACCGTGGGCGAGGCCACCCACACGGTGGCCCCGGCCCCGATCTGCGCTGGGGTGTTGGGCATGGCCCGCACCACCTTTTCGTGCCCAAGCCCTTGCATGAGGGACGCCATAGGTACGCCGGCCATGATGGAGAGGACCGTCTGGCCAGGGCTGAGGCGACCCCGTAGGGAGGTGGCCAGGGCGGGGAACTCCTGGGGCTTGACGGCCAGGACGGCTATGTGCGCCCCCTCCAGGACAGCAGCCGCCTCTTGGTGAACGGCCACCCCGTAAGTAGAGGCCAGGTGCTGGCGGCGCTGCTCCAGCACATCGCACACGGCTACGTGGGACGGCTGAGCGACCCCTTTGGTCAGCAAAGCCGCCGTCAAGGCCTCCCCCATGACGCCCCCGCCGATGATGGCAACGCGCATGGGCCTCCACCTACGGGCCGGGCCTGGGGCCGAAGATGGCCCGCCCCAGGCGCACCATGGTAGCTCCTTCCTCGATGGCCACCTCGTAGTCGTCGCTCATGCCCATGGAGAGCTCCCGCAGCCCCAGGGCCCTGGCCAGCTCCCGCAGACGGCGGAATATGGGCCTCACCTCCTCCGGATGGGACGCCAGGGGGGCCACCGTCATGAGCCCCCGCACGTCCAGATGGGACAGGGAGGCCACCCTCTCCGCCTCCCGCAGCACCTCCTGGGGCGTGAAGCCAAACTTGCTGGCCTCTCCAGCCACGTTCACCTCCAGCAATATGGGCACCATGCTCTGGGCCCGCTTGCTTATCTCCTGGGCGAGATGGAAGGAGTCCACGCTGTCGATGGTGTGAAAGAGGGCCAGGGCCTTCTTCACCTTGTTGGTCTGCAGGTGCCCCACCATATGCCAGGTGGCGGAGAGGTGGGAGACCTGCGGTATCTTGATGGCTGCCTCCTGCACTCGGTTCTCGCCGAAGTGCCGTATGCCTGCCTCCCACGCCTCTATAATGGCCTGGGGGGGAAACCCCTTGGTGATGGCTACGATGGTGACTTCCTGGGGTGACCTGCCGGCCCTTAGGCAGGCAGCAGCGATGCGCTTCCTCACTTCCTCCACTCTCTGGGCCACTGTTAGCGTCACCACGGCTTTTCTAGTATAACAGGGGTCTTGAGAGAAGAGCTTCCATTGGGAGGTGGCAAATGGTGGTATCCATAGTCATCCGCAAGACGCGCATAGCCGACCGCCAGGAGTGGCAGCGGCGTCTGGAGGAGGCCCTGCCTCGCATCCGCGCTGTGCTAGAGGCGGAGCCTGGCTTCCTCTCCCTCCAATATCTGTGGAGGGTGGATGGGGACGGACACATGGCGCAGGTGACCACCTGGAGAGAATGGGAGGACTGTCGCCGCCACATCTGGGAGGGGGGAGCGGCCACCGTGGCCGCCCTGGAGGATCGGGCCTTGCCTACCGCTCCCCATCCGGAGGGCACTTGGGTGAGGCACACCTTTGAGGTAGCCCTCACGGTACCCTAACAGGGGGGCAGGCGGCCCCTACCCCACCACAAGGCGAGGGCCACGGCTGTGGCGGTGAGGCCCACCGCCATCAGCCCCCATGCCCAGTGAACAGCGAAGGCCACTACCAGGCCACCTATGGTCACCACTAGGGCCGTGAAGGTCATCAGGGGCCAGAAAAGGATGGACAAGATGGCCCTTGTGATGGCCCAGGCCTCCCACCACCATGGGGGAGGGCGTGGGGGCTCATGGCGCCTCATGGCCAGGGGCTAATGCGGCGCCGATGAGGTGATGGACGTCCTCGATGCCCTCGCGGGCCAGGAACCCCTGCAGCCCTTCGAGCACTTCCCAAGGCGCGCGTGGGTTGCGGAAGATGGCAGTGCCGATCTGGACGGCGGTGGCCCCGGCCATAAGGTACTCTACGGCGTCTTGCCAGCCGACGATGCCCCCACAGCCGATGATGGGCACCCCCACCTGCGCCCGGGCCACGTCGTACACCAGCTTGAGGGTGAGGGGCTTGATGGCTGGCCCCGAGAGGCCGCCCCCTATGGGCAGAGCCGGCCGCCCCCGCCAGATGTCGATGGCCAGGCCAGGGTAGGTGTTGGCGATGGTGAGGGCGTCGGCACCTGCCTCGGCCACTGCCCTGGCCACGGCCACCACGTCCGAGGCGGCGGGGCTTAACTTGACGATGATTGGCAGGGTTGTCTGCTCTCTCACAGCCCTGGTCACCTCGGCCGCCAAGGATGGGTCGCAGGCGAACTCCAGGCCACTCTCCACGTTGGGGCAGCTGATATTCAGCTCCAGGGCGCTGATGCCAGACACCCCATCCAGGGCCCGGGCCAGGGTGGCGTAGTCCTCCACCCTCTCAGCGGCGATGTTGGCCACCACCGGCACCCGCCACGTGGACCATATGGGGGCCAGCTCCTCCACCACCGCCTTAAGCCCCACGTTCTGGAGGCCGATGGAGTTGAGAAGACCGGCGGGCGTCTCCACCAGCCGGGGCTGGGGATTGCCCCGGCGGGGCTGTAAGGTGATGCCTTTGCTCACTATGGCTCCTAGGGCGTCCAGGTCGAAGAGGCGGCGGAACTCGATGCCGTTCCCGAAACACCCTGAGGCCACCATGATGGGGTTGGCAAGAATCAGGCTCCTCTTGCCCTTCCCGCCAATCTCCACCTGGAGTCGCATATCCCTAACCAGTATAAGCCGGCGCAAAAAGGAGACGATAAAAAAGGGCCGTCACCAAGACGGCCCAGCAAGGGACGCTCTGTCACATCAAAGGGCTATGGCCATCTCTCCCCTAGCTCCTTCAGCTAGGGAAAAGCCCTCCTCGTCCTCCTCTGCCACAGGGCGCCTCATCACCGTCTCAGAAGAAGGAGGCTCCTCACCCCAGTAGTAGTACTCCGGGGTGGAGTTGCGGAATTCCCGCACCGCCCCACAACGCCTGCAACGCCCCACGCTCATGGTCCCACTGGGGCTGGCGATGACCCAGTGATGGCGGCAACGGGGAGCTCCCTCAAGGGCCTCCGCCCCCCTCTCCAGCACCGCCTCGCTCATCTCCTCATCACCTCCACTATATAGATAACGTCCAAAGCCCCTCCGCTACACCGGCCCCGCGTAACCATCTCGTTACATTTTTCACCAGCACGGCCATTATAGCAACCCCCCTCAGCCTTGTCAAGTCATGAACATAAAAACGCTTTGCACTACTCTAACCCTCTTTAACCTGGCCTGATGATGGGGGCCGTGTTATACTGTGGGGCGGAGGGGCCTGAGGGCCAAGGGGTTTGATGCACCCGACCAAGAGGCGCATCCTGGATCATCTGAAGAGGCGAGGGAAGGGGACCATCGATGAGCTAGCGCGGGATATGGCCCTGTCGCGGGCCACGGTGCGCCAGCATCTTATGGCCCTGGAGAGGGATGGCCTGGTGATGGCCAGGGAGGAGCGGGGGCCTAGTCGGCGCCCCCGCTACGTTTTTTATCTCGGTGCTGCCGGGCACGATGCCTATCCCAAGCGGTATGGCCAGCTGGCCCTCCTTCTCCTGGAGGAGGTGGGCAAGCTGGAGGCCCAAGAGCTGGAGGGCCTCTCGGCCGCCCAGAAGCGCGGCCTGGTGCTGGCCCGCGCCCTAGAGAGCATGGCCAGGACAGCCCTCATCAGCACCCAGGGCATGGGTCTGGGCCAGCGGGTTCGGCTGGTCACCAGGCTCTTACAAGAGCAAGGGGGACTGGCGGAGTGGCGGCGGGTGGAAGATGGGTATGAGATCATCGACTACAACTGCGTCTTCCAGCGGGTGGCGGAGAGTTACCAGGAGGTTTGCCAATGGCATGTCCAGCTCCTGGCCCGCCTCCTGGGCTGCGCCGTCCGGTGCTTGGAGTACCAGAGCCAGGGGGCCAATGCCTGCAGGTTCGTAGTGCAAGCCTCGTCCCCTGGCCCGCAACAGGAGGTATCCACATGAGCAACGAAAGGCTCAGCAGGGAGGAAGTCCTAGAGGCCCTCAAGGCCATACGGGACCCAGACCTAGGACGGGACATCGTCTCCCTGGGCTTCGTGACCCTTGAAGACGTGGCCTTATGCGGCGACCGGGTTAAGGTGACCATAACCCTCACCACCCCCGCCTGTCCAGTGCGGGACGAGATGCGGCGGCAGGCGGAGGAGATCCTGCGCTCCCTGCCGGGCATCGCCCATGCCGAGGTGGAGATGAGGGCCCAGGTGCGCTCCACGGGCTTCCGTGGCCCGCGGCCTGTGGAGGGGGTGCGCAACCTCATCGCCGTGGCCTCCAACAAGGGAGGTGTGGGCAAGAGCACTGTGGCCGTCAACCTGGCCCTGGCGTTACGGGACTTCGGGGCCAGGGTGGGCCTTTTGGACGCCGACCTGACGGGGCCCAACGTCCCCACCATGCTGGGTCTCCCCCCAGGGTTCCAGGCCGACCGAGGGCTCTCCATTGTGGAGCGTTACGGCATTAAGGTGGTGTCCCTGGGGTTCCTCCTGCCGCCTGGCACGGCCGTCATCTGGCGGGGCCCTATGATAGGCACGGGCGTCCGCCAACTTTTGCACGACATCCCATGGGGAGAGGACGGGGAGTTGGACTATCTGGTGGTGGACTTGCCCCCTGGCACCAGCGACGCCTCCATGAGCCTGGCCCAGGATGCCACCGTCACTGGGGTGGTTATCGTCACCACCCCCAACCTGGTGTCCATCGAGGATGCGCTGAAGGCCGTATCCCTCTTCGAGCGGCTCCACGTCCCCATCTTCGGCGTCATCGAAAACATGAGCTACTTCATATGCCCCCACTGTGAAGGAAGGGTGGAGATATTTGGGCACGGGCGGGTGCAGGAGGTCTGTCGGGAGGCGGGGCTGGACTACCTAGGGGCCATCCCCCTGGACCCGCGGGTACGGGAAGGGGCGGACCGGGGGGTGCCCATAGTGGAGGCCGACCCCCATTCCCTCGTTGCCCAGGCCATAAGGGCCATCGCCCAGAAGGTGGCGGCCAAGGCCAGCATCCAGCACTTCGCCGTGCAGGCCCCTAGTGGCGAGAGGGGCTAAAGGGCGCGAAAGACCCGCTTACCCTCCCAGCGGATGAGGCGGCCCAGGTTGGGCGGCGGGAAGTGGCCAAAGGCCACTATTACCCCTTCCCTCTCCAGGAAATCGAACACGCGACGGCGGGTCTCCGCTGCCTGCGCCGCGTCTGTGTCGAAGCTGGAGGACCAGTCTGTCTTGTCCACCTGCAGAGGATGGTTGGCCAAGTCGCCAGCGATGAGGGCCCGCTCCCCCTGGGAGGCGATGAGGATGCTAGTATGGCCCGGGGTGTGGCCGGGGGTGGGCATGGTGGAGACACCCTCGGCCAGCGTCGTCTCCCCGCTGAAGAGCTCCAGCACCCCCAACTCCTTTAGGGGCAGGAGGCTCACCGTTCCCCCGGACTGCTGGATGCGTTCTGGGGCGGTGAAATAGTCCCAGTCGGCCTTGGGCAGGTAGTAGCGGGCGCGGGGGAAGGTGGGGCGGAGCGAGCCCGCCTCCTGCTGCACGTTCCAGCCTATGTGATCGATGTGGAGGTGGGTGCAGACCACCACATCGATGTCCTCAGGGCGCACCCCTTTCTCCCGCATATCGTCCAGCAGCCGTCCCTGGGCGCCCCCTAGCCATTCGGGAGCCCGAGGGCCCAGCCCTGTGTCCACCAGCACCGTCCTCCCCCCGGAGCGGATGACGTAGGCTGAGGCATAGGTTTGGTAGCGGCCCTCGGACGTATAGGACTGGGGATAGAGCTCCCGGTAGGCCAGGATCTCTTGTTGGTCCCGCCCCGGGAAGAGCATGGCGTGGTCAAGGACGAGGCTCAGGTCTAACAGCTCTATTACCTCGGCGCTGCCCACCTTCACCACGTGCGTAGTCATGGCTCACCTCCCAAAAAGCAGGGCTCAGGAAGAGTATAACCCACTGGCTAGGCAGTGGAATCCCCTCTTACACGACATCCCACAAGGCCATGCGGGGGCCATCGCGGCAGACCAGGCGCATGCCCCTGCGGGTGGGGACGGCACATCCATAGCAGATGCCGGTGCCACAGGCCATGTGCTCCTCCAGGAGGACCTGCGCTGGCCGCCTAAGGCCCTCCCGGCGCATGGCCTGGGCCAGGGCCTGGTACATCTCCCTGGGCCCGCAGGCGAATACCTGGTGGGCCCACGTTAAGTAGCGAGGCACTAGCTCAGTGACCGGGCCGTGGTGGCCACGGGTGCCATCGTCGGTGGCCACCACCACCTCCACCTCCTGTGGCACCAGGGAGATGGGTATCAGCCGCGCCTCTGTGCGGGCGCCGTAGAGGAGGGTCACGGCCCGTCCCTGGGCCACAGCCTCCTCCGCCAGAGCGATGAGGGGCGCGATGCCCAGACCTCCCGCCACCAGCAGAAGATGTTGGGCGCCGTGCTCTATGGCGTAGCCCCGCCCCAGGGGCCCGAAGGCCCAGAGGCGGTCTCCTGACCGACGCCGCGCCAGCCAGGCCGTCCCCCTCCCCCTAACGTCGTAGAGGATGGCGAACTGCCTCTCGTCCCCCGCCTCCCGGAAGCGGTGGTAGCTCATGGGCCTGGGCAGGAGGGGGTCCAGACCATCGCCACAGAGAAGCATGAGGAAGCGGCCAGGGGAGGCGCCCCTGGCCAGGGGGGGAGAGGAGAGCCACATGAGGTAAGTGTCCTGGCATACCTCTGTCTGGGAGATGACGAGGGCCTCCACCGGCCCCAGCGTGCCCGTCATGGCCGCCTGTACTCGGGGAGGGGCTGCACCGAGAAGCGGTGCTGGTCCACCACCAGGGCCTCCACCGCCGCCCTGGCGGTATCGATGGAGGTAAAGCAGGGGATGCGTCGCTCCACGGCCGCCCGCCGGATGTAGAAGCCGTCCTTTATGGTGGCCATCTGCGCCCCCTCCGGCGTATTGATGACGGCGTTCACCAGGCCCTGGCGGATGATGTCCACCACGTTGGGATGCCCCTGGCTGAGCCTCTTGGTCACCTCTGCCACCTCCAGCCCCAGCCCCCTTATGAGGGCCGCCGTCCCCTCAGTGGCGTAGAGGCGGTAGCCGGCCTGGGCCAAACGGCGGATGATGGGTATGGCCTCAGGCTTGGTGCGGTCGGCCAGGGAGAGGAGGATGGACCCCTTAGGGGGGAGGGCCATGTCGGCGGCCAGAAGGGCCTTGGCCAGGGCGGCCCTGAAGTCCGTATCGATGCCCATCACTTCACCTGTGGACTTCATCTCCGGGCCCAGGTAGGTATCCACCCCCGCCAGCTTCAGCATAGAGAAGACAGGGGCCTTGACGGCCACCAGATGCCCTGGCGGCCACAACCCATAGGGGTAGCCCATCTCCGGGATGGTCTTCCCCAGGAGGGTGCCCACCGCCAGCTTGACCAGGGGCACCCCCGTGGCCTTGGCGATGAAGGGCACGGTGCGGCTGGCACGGGGGTTCATCTCCAGCACATAGACGGTGGACTGCCCTCCCTCGCGCAGGATGACGAACTGCACGTTGATGAGCCCCTTGATGGCCATGGCACGGGCCAGGCGCCGCGTATAATCCACGATGGTCTCCACCTCCTGGGCCGTCAGGTTCAGGGGCGGGTAGACGGCCATGGAGTCGCCTGAGTGGACCCCAGCCCGCTCGATGTGCTGCATGACACCGGGGATCAGGACGTCGTGACCATCGCAGATGGCATCCACCTCCGCCTCGATGCCCTCCAGGTATTTATCGATGCGGATGGGCCGCCCCTCCCCCACCTGAGTCGCCTCCTGCACGAAGTGGATGAGCTGGTTGGTGCTCTCCACTATCTCCATAGCCCGCCCCCCTAGAACGTAGCTAGGGCGCACCAGGACGGGATAACCCAGCACGGCTGCCGTATGCAACGCCTCCTCCAAGCTCTGCACGGAGGCGCCGGGGGGCTGGGGGATGCCCAGCTCGTACAGTAAGGCCTCGAAGCGGGCCCGGTCCTCGGCCAGGTCGATGGCTTCGGCGGTGGAACCCAGGAGGGGGAGGCCGGCCCGGGCCAGGGGCCAGGCCAGGTTGATGGCCGTCTGCCCACCGAACTGGACGATGACCGGCGGTGGCCCGTCCTCGCACGTCTCGTTCTCCAGGATGTCTCGCACCGATTCCTCGTCTAGGGGCTCGAAGTAAAGGCGGTCGCTGGTGTCGAAGTCGGTGGAGACTGTCTCGGGGTTGCAGTTGACCAGGATGGCCTTAAGGCCGTTTTCCTGAAGGGCCCAGACGGTGTGCACGGAGCAGTAGTCGAACTCTATGCCCTGACCGATGCGGATGGGCCCAGAGCCCAGGACTACGGCCTTGGGCCCCGGCAAAGGAGGGGCTTCGTTCTCCGCCTCCTCGTCCTCCTCGTAGGTGCTGTAGAAATAGGGGGTCTGGGCCTCGAACTCGGCAGCGCAGGTGTCCACCATCTTGTACACCGGCCTGATGCCCCACCGCTGGCGCATCTGCCGCACCTGCTCCGGCAGCATGTCCGCCAAGGTGGCGATGTCGCGGTCAGCGAAGCCCTTAAGCTTGGCCTCCCGCAGGAGCTGGGGCGTGAGGGGCTCCGCCAGGAGGCGGCGCTCCATGGCCACAAGGCCAGACATCTTCTCCAGGAACCAGGGGTCGATGCCCGAAAGCCTGGCCAGCTCCATCACATCCGCCCCTCGGCGCAGGGCGGCCATGATAGCCCAAAGACGCAAGTCGTTGGGGGTGGCCACCAGGTGGCGGATCTCCTCCTCCGACCAGGAGGGATCCTCCCACAGCAGGGTGCGGTCGCTGAACTCCAGGGAGCGCACCGCCTTCTGCAGGGCTTGCTCGAAGGTGCGGGCGATGGCCATGGTCTCCCCGGTGGACTTCATCTGGGTGCTGAGGGTGCGTTCCCCCAGGGGGAACTTGTCGAAGGGCCAGCGGGGGATCTTGACCACCACGTAGTCCAGGGCCGGTTCGAAGGCGGCCGTGGTCTTGCCCGTCACCTGGTTCCGGATCTGGTCCAGGCGGAGCCCCACGGCGATCTTAGCGGCCACGCGGGCGATGGGGTATCCGGTGGCCTTGGAGGCGAGAGCGGAGGAGCGGGACACACGAGGGTTGACCTCGATAACGTAGTAGGGCGGGTGGCCGTCGGGGCGCAAGGCCCAGGGGGCGATCTCCTGTCTCGGGGCCAGGGCGAACTGGATGTTGCAGCCCCCCTCCACACCCAGGGCGCGGATGATCTTCAGGGCGGCGGTGCGCAGCATCTGGTACTCCTTATCGCTGAGCGTCTGGCTGGGGGCCACCACTATGCTATCGCCGGTATGGACTCCCATAGGGTCCATATTCTCTATGTTGCACACAATGATGCAGTTATCGGCCCCATCCCGCATCACCTCATACTCCACCTCTTTCCAGCCCAGAAGGCACCGCTCCAGCAACACTTGGCCGATGGGGGAGACGCGGAGGCCTATGGAGACGATGTGTTCCAGTTCCTCCATAGTGCGGGCGATGCCGCCGCCGGTTCCCCCCAAGGTGTAGGCGGGGCGCACCACCAGGGGCAGGCCCAGCTCCCGGGCCACACGGCGGGCCTCCTCGACGGTGTGGACGGTCTCGCTCTCGGGCCTTGGCTCGCCGATATCGTCCAACAGGCTCTTGAACAGCTCTCGGTCCTCGGCGCGGCGGATGGCCTCCACAGGGGTGCCCAGCACCTTCACCCCATACTCGTCCAGGACGCCGGCGTCGGCCAGGGCCACCGCCAGGTTTAGGGCAGTCTGCCCTCCCAGGGTGGCCAGAAGGCCATCGGGCCGCTCTCGACGGATGATCTGTCGCAGCACCTCCACTGTCAGGGGTTCGATGTATATTGTGTCGGCGATGCCTTCGTCGGTCATGATGGTGGCCGGGTTGGGGTTGACAAGGATGGTATGGATCCCTTCCTCGCGGAGGGCGCGGCAGGCCTGGGAGCCCGAGTAATCGAACTCGGCCGCTTGGCCGATGACGATGGGCCCCGAGCCGATGATGAGGACTTTTTCGGGCCTGCCCATGGCTTTTTACACGTTCATAGCGGCAATTCGTATTGCATGCCGCGGCCCACAGCCTGGGCCAGGGCACCCAGCTCCCCGAAGAAGCTGAGGGCAGGCTCGTTATCCGGGGGTATGGTGCCCCGCAGGCGGCGGGCCCCTAGCCGACGGGCGTGCTCCATGGCCGCCAGGGCCAGCTGCGTCCCCACCCCACGGCGCCGGAACTTGGGCAACACCCATACCCCTAGCACCATGGTGTCCTGGGCCTCAGGGGATGGCTCCAGGGCGGCGAAGCCCGCCGCCTCCTTCCCCCAAAGGGCCACGAACATGGCCCCCCGGCGGCGGTAACTGCGCAGACGGTGGGCTATGGCCTCGGCCGTCATGGGCTCCTGGAGGGCGGAGGACTCGCGCCCTAGCTCCTCTAGGATGAGTTTGCCTATTTGGGCGATGGCACCGGCATCGCGCACGGTGGCCCGACGCACCCTCAGCGTCTCCATCTTCCCTCCTTGTGGTGGCTGACCATCTCTAAGAAGCGCTGGAATACGTATTCATTGTCCCAGGGCCCCGGCGAGGCCTCTGAATGATACTGGATGCCCAGGATGGGTAGCTCCCGGTGGTAGAGACCCTCCACCGTGCCGTCGTTGAGGTGGACCTGCCACACCTCTAGCCCCCCGCGAAGCCCTTCGCCGTCCACCGCGTACCCATGGTTCTGGGCGGTGATGAACACCCTGCCCGAGAGGAGGTCCTTCACCGGGTGGTTGGCCCCCCGATGCCCAAACTTGAGCTTAAAGGTGCGGGCGCCGAAGGCGCGGGCGATGACCTGGTGTCCCAGGCAGATGCCCAACAAGGGTGTGCGGCCTACAAGCCCCTGGGCTGTGGCCACTAGGTAATCCAGGATGGCTGGGTCCCCTGGCCCTGGGGAGAGAATAACACCGTCGGGGTCCAGCCCCAACACATCCTCTGCTGTCGCCGTGCAGGGCACCACCGTCACCTGGCATCCCAGGCGGCGCAATATGCGCATGATGTTGAACTTGACGCCGCTGTCCACCACCACGATGCGGTGCTGTTCCTGCAGCGGCGGCTCCCAGAGGTAGGGAGCCGGGGAGCTCACCTCGCGCACCAGGTCGGTGGTGCCGTAGCGGGGCACATGCTGCAGCCGTTCAAGGGCCCGCAGTGGCGGCTCATCAAGGACGATGGCCCCCATCATGACCCCTTGTGTGCGCAGGCGGCGAGTGAGGGCGCGGGTGTCCACCCCTGCCAGGCCCGGCACGCCTTGAGAGGCGAGATACTCGTGGAGGCTCATCTCCGATGACCAATGGGAGGGGGCGGCACACGCCTCCCGCACCACCAAGGCCCGCACCTGGATGCGTCTGGACTCCACATCATGGCGGTTGATGCCGTAGTTGCCCACGAGGGGATAGGTGAGGACCAAGATCTGTCCGGCGTAGGAGGGATCGGTAAGCATCTCCTGGTAGCCGGTCATGGCGGTGGAGAAGACCACCTCTCCGTAAGCGGGGCCCACGGCGCCAAAGGGCCGCCCAGGGAAGATGGAGCCATCTTCCAACACCAGGAAGGCCTTACCATCTACTCCCGCCATACCACCCTCCCCCCGGCTATGGTGAGCACTGCCCGGCCGCGCAGCCGTCGGCCGGCAAAGGGGGTGTTTTTGCCCCGGCTGGCGAAGGAGGCGGGGTCCACGGTCCACTCGCGTTCTAGATCGATGGCCGTCACGTCGGCGGGGGCGCCGGGGCGTAAGGTGCCGAGGCCAGGGATACGGCGATCCAGGCCCAAGGCCCGCACCGGCGCTGCCGTCATCGCCTCGATGAGGCGGTGGAGGGACAAGCGCTCCTGGTGTACCAACTGGAGGCACAGCCCAAGGGCCGTCTCCAGCCCCGAGATGCCCGGCGCAGCCATATCGAACTCGCACAGCTTATCTTCCTGGGCGTGGGGAGCATGGTCGGTGGCGATGCAGTCGATGGTACCCTGGGCTAGGGCCTGCTGACAGGCCGCCACGTCATCAGGTGTCCTCAAAGGTGGGCTCACCTTGGCGGAGGTGTTATAGGAGATAGCGCCCGGGCCCTCCCCCGAGGGGCACATGACCGCCTCATGGGTGAGGAGGAGATGGTGAGGGGTGACCTCAGCGGTAACAGGCAGGCCTTGGCCCTTGGCCCATGCCAGGTGGACCAGCGCCCACTTGGTGCTCACATGGGCGATGTGGACGTTGCCACCTGTCAGGCGGGCAAGGGCTATGTCCCGGGCCACCATCACCTCCTCGGCCTCCGCTGGCGCCCCTGCCAGCCCTAGGCGGGCGGAGACCCATCCCTCGTGCATGACGCCGCCGGCGGCCAAGCCCGGGTCTTCACAATGGTCGATGACTGTCATCCCCAGCATGGAGGCGTACTCGAGGGCCCGTCGCATGAGGTGGGCATTGACCACGGGATTGCCGTCGTCACTGAAGGCCACGGCCCCTGCCTGCGCCAGCTCCGCCATGTCCACTAGCTCCTCCCCTCTCCTGCCCCTGGTGAGGGAGGCGATGGGCAGCACGCGCACCACTCCCACCTGGCCTGCCCTCTCCAGCACCCAGCGCACCAGGGCTGGGGAATCCAGCGGCGGCTCAGTGTTGGGCATGCAGCAGACGGTGGTGAACCCGCCACGGGCAGCGGCCATAGTGCCCGATTGGATGGTCTCCTTGTGCTCCATGCCAGGCTCCCGCAGGTGGCAGTGGATGTCCACCAGGCCAGGGCAGACCACAAGGCCCCGGGCGTCGATGGCCTCCTCGGCCTCCCGGCCCACGTCGGGGCCCACTGCCACCACCCTGCCATGGGCCAGGAGGACGTCGCCCACCATGTCCAGCCCCTGGGAGGGGTCCACGATGCGCCCGCCACGGATGGCCAGCTGTTTACGTCCAGTCTGAAAACGGGCCCTATCCACCTTCCCCTCCTCTCTGGGTGAGCAGGTAGAGGACGGCCATGCGCACGGCCACTCCGTTGGTCACCTGTTCATCGATGACCGATTGGGCGCACCGCACCACCTCCGGTGCCAGCTCGATGCCCTCATTAACGGGGCCAGGGTGCATGAGGAGGGCGGTGGGGCTGGCTCGCCTTAGCCTCTTCTCGTCCACCTGGTAGAGGCGGACGTATTCTCGCAGCGACGGCAGCAGCCCAGCCACCATCCGCTCCCTCTGGAGGCGGAGAGCCATCACCACATCTGCCCCCTCGATGGCCTCGTCCAGGTTGTAAGAGACCTCCACCGATGGCCACGACCCCTCCCTCAGGCCAGGGGGCATGAGGGTGGGGGGTCCACACAAAACCACCTGGGCCCCCAAGGCCGTGAGGGCCCAAAGATTGGAGCGGGCTACCCGGCTGTGGGCGATGTCCCCGACGATGACCACTTTCCGCCCATGCAGCTCGCCCAGGTGGCGGCGCATGGTGTATAGGTCCAGCAGCGCCTGGGTGGGGTGAGCGTGCCAGCCGTCGCCGGCGTTGATGACGTGCATGGTGGTATGGCCGGCCACCAGGTAGGGCGCTCCCGACTGCCAATGGCGAATCACCAGCACCCGCGCTCCTAGGGCCTCGATGGTGCGCACAGTGTCCAGGAGGGATTCGCCTTTCCTAACGCTGCTCTGTTCCACGGCGATGTTGATGACATCGGCCCCTAGTGCCTTGGCCGCCAGCTCGAAGGAGGCGCGGGTGCGGGTGCTGGGCTCGTAAAACAGGTTGACCACCGTGGTGCCCCGCAGGGTAGGGACCCTCGGCACCTCCCGCGATAGCACCTCTCGCATGGCGTCTGCCGTGTCCAGCACCAGCATCAGCTCCTGGGGGGAGAGGACGTCCACGTCCAGCAGGTGCCGGTGGCGCCAGATGGCGGCCTGTGGCGTGGTGGCCTTCTCCTGCATCTCATCCCTCTCCCTGGGGGCGGACGAGGACCACCTCATCACGCCCGTCCACCTCTTGGAGACGAACCTGCACCTCCTCCTGGCGAGAGGTAGGCACGTTCTTGCCCACGTAATCGGCGCGGATGGGCAGCTCCCGGTGACCTCTGTCCACCAACACGGCCAGCTGGACCTGGGCGGGACGGCCATAGTCCATGAGGGCATCCAGAGCGGCACGGATGCTCCGCCCTGTGTAAAGCACGTCGTCCACCAGGATGACCTTCTTGTGGTCGATGTCCACGGGGATGTGGCTGCGGTGTAGGGTGGGCCTGGTGCCCCGGTAGGGCAGGTCATCCCGGTGGAGGCCGATGTCCAGGGAGCCCGCGGGCACCTCCTGGCCCTCAAACTCTCGCAGGATCTGGGCGAGGCGATGTGCCAAGGGGACACCACGGGTGTGCATCCCCACCAGCACCACCTCCGCCACGCCCTTGTTGCGCTCGATGATCTCGTGGGCGATGCGCCGCAGGGCCCGGCGGATGTCGGCCTCCGTCATGAGGAGATGCGCCTTCAATGGGCCATCCCTCCCATAAAAAATGCCCTCCCGTCTCCCCGACGGGAGGGCTCCAGCTCTGCGCTCAAACCGTTTTCTGCTCTGCCTTCCAAGCTCCCCGTCTCCCTTGTCGGCCTCGCCGGACCGACTTAAAGGTACGACCAAGGGAGGTCCGTCCACCCCCACTATAACACGGGGACGTGGGGGAGGCAACCTACCGGGAGCCCTGGGAATAATCGCCAAAGGGGGCGTCGCGACGCCTGAGGGCCTCCCGCAGCCCTTCCTCTAGCACAGTGCGTCGCCAGGCGATCCCCTCGGGGGTGTGGCGGGCGATGCCATCCAGGAAGGTGCCCAGGATCTGGCTGGTGCGCAGGCCCATGTTCTCGTAGGCCTGGTTGACCAGCAGCTTGCTCATCACCAGCTGGTTCAGGGGAATGGAGGAGAGGCGGTGGGCGTAGGCCTCCACTTCTTCCGGCAGACGGTGGGCGGGGAAGGCGGCCGAGGCCAGCCCTACTTGCACAGCCTCCTTACCGGTAAGGGGCTGGCCGGACAGCATGAGCCGCTTGGCGTGCTCCAGGCCCAGCCGATAGACCCACATGACGGTGGTGGGCTGCCCCCAGATCCGCGCCGGGGGATAGCCGATCTGGGCGTCCTCGGCCACGAAGATGAGGTCACAGCAGAGGGCCATATCGGTCCCCCCACCTACACACCATCCGTGGACCTGGGCGATGGTGGGCTTGGGCGACTCCCAGAGGGACATGAAGGTGCGCACGTTGCGCCACATCATGAGATAGTCGCGCACCGGGTCCCAGATGCCGCCGGTGGCCTCTTGTGCCTCCTCCTCAGCTCTAGTGCCCCACTCCAAGTCGTAGCCGGCACAGAATGCTCGTCCGGCCCCCGAGAGGATGAGGACCTTCACCTGGGGATCGGCATTGGCCCTGGCTATGGCCTCCTCCAGCTCGCGAACCATCTGGGCGTTGATGGCGTTGAGCCTGTGGGGCCTGTTGAGGACAATGCGGGCTATGGGCCCTCGGGTCTCAAATAGGACTGTCCTCTCAGCCATCCTCCTGGGGGTATCATAGGAGTTTGGCCCTGCGGAGTGCAAGGAGGGCTTCTACCTCCTCGGGGCAGCCTATGATATCATCTCTTGATGCAATGAAAACTTGAACTATTAGCAGGGAGGAGGCTATGGCCCAGGAGGTAAAGGTGGCGAGGGTAAACGAGATCCCCCCGGGGGAGATGAAGCTGGTGGAGTTGGGCGAGGAGGAGGTGGTGGTGGCCAACGTGGGAGGGCAGTTCTTCGCCTTCGCCAACAAGTGTAGCCACCGGGGCGGCCCTCTGGCTGAGGGGGAGCTAGAGGGGGAACTGGTGCGGTGTCCCTGGCACGGCGGTCAGTTCAACGTCCGCACCGGGGAGGCGGTAGCCCCTCCCCCATCCAAGCCCATCCCCGTATACCAGGTGCGGGTGGAGGGGGACGACGTATACCTGGTGCGCTAACCACCGGCCAAGGGGGGTATGAGGATGACCCGATCGCCCTCCTTGAGGGGATGGTCGAAGTCGGCGTTTTCGTTGTTGACGATGATGACTTGGGTCATGTCATCGGGTATGCCCAGGCGGCGGAGCAGGTGGTCCACCGTGGCCCCCTCAGGTAGCTCCACCTCCACCACGGGGCGTCCATGGGGGGAGTAGCGCTCTAAATAGGCCTGCAGCTCTACGGAGACCTTCATGCCTGTCGCCTCGCTAGCTGGGCCTTGAGGGCCTCGAGGCCCACGTGGCCCAGGGTCGTCCGCTCCCGCGCTAGGTGCTCCTTCCAGCGGGAGATGTCGGTGCCGCGGCGGATCATGGCCTGCAATATGCCCAGCTCCTGGGCGTCCTGGGCCCGGCCTACGAGGACGACCCCTGCCACCTGGCCCTTATGGTCGACGAGGATTTTACGATAGATGTTGGCGATGGGGTCGTGAAAGATGATGGGCTCCGTCCCTGGCCCCTCCCGGAACTGCCCCACTGAGGCGCACGTGAGGCCGAAGAGCTCAGTCACGTTCCAGCTCAGGCTGCCGGGGTAAGTGAGGGAATCGCCGGCCATATTGGCCCCCGCCACCTTCCCCTGGTCCACGGCCGTGGGCCAGATGGCGTGGACCGCTGGCTGGCCCGTCTGTAGGTCGCGGGTCTCGGCGCAGTCGCCGGCGGCGTAGACGTCGGGAAGGTTGGTCTCCTGCCGCTGGTTAGTGCGAACCCCCAGCCCTAGGTCCAGGCCCGACCCCATGAGGAAGCCGATGTTAGGCTCCACCCCTGTGCCGCATATCACCATATCAGCCGTGTAGGTCTTGCCGCTACGCAATTGCACGGCGTAGCGACCATCTTTTCCCCTCTCCATGGCTGCCACCGAATCCCCCAGCAGGAGGTCGATGCCCTGGCGGCGCATCTCTTCCTCCAGGATGTGGGCCCCACGCTGGTCCAGCAGCTGAGGCATCACCTGCTCAGCGATCTCCACCACCGTGTAGCGCAGGGGTACCCGCTTCATGAGGGCGGTGATGGTCAGGAGGCTTATGAAGCCGGCGCCGATGACGAAGCAGTCGGTGGCCCTTTGTGCCCTCTCCTCTATCTTGCGGGCGTCGGCCAGGGTCCAGTGATAGCAGACGTCGGCCTCCTGGATGCCTTGGATAGGGGGCACGCGGGGGCGGGAGCCGGTGGCGATGAGGAGCTTATCGTAGCCCAGGGTGCTCCCGTCTTCCAGCCGGACTTCCTTCCGCTGCCGGTCTAGGGCTGTGGCCCCCACTCCCCAGATGGTCTCCACCCTCTTGGTGCGGAAGTAGTCCTGCCCGTACAGGGTGATCTGGGCCAAGTTCTTTTCCCCAGATAGCAGGTAAGGGAGGGCCACCCGGGAGTAGCACGGCTCCCCCTCCTTGGAGACCAGTACCACCTCCCCATCGGGATCCCGTTCCCGAATGGCCTCCAGGGCGGCCAGCCCTGCTGCCGAGGCCCCCAATATGACGTACCTGGTCATGGCCACCTCCTAGGAAAGGCCCAGCCGGGCCAGGGTCTCCTGCTTAGGCCGGCCCTCCTCGTCCCAGCCGCGGATACGGTAGTACTCCTCCAGCATGGGCTCCAGCTCCACCACCTGCCCCTGGACCATCCCACCGGAGAGGGGTTCCTTGAGCATGCGGGGGGGAAGGGTATCGTCCTTGCGCCCCAGGCCGGCCCGCAGGTTGAACATGCGCTCCAGGTTCCAGATGCGTTCGCCAGCCAGGTTCCAGTCCTCCAGGGTCAGGTTCTCCCCGGTGGCGGCGTTGAACAGGGCGCACACCTTATCAGGGGTGAGGGCAAAGGTCACGAAGGTGCAGATGCCCGAGGAGTCCTCGCATGCTGCCTTGTCCTGGAGCATCTTCTGGGCCGCTGCCTTCCCCTGAATGGAGAAGGGATCCAGGCGCTGGTTGGGAGGTGCGAACCACTCCAGGGACATGGAGTAGCCCCGTAGGTGGCAGGCCCCTCTGTTGGAGGTGGCATAGCCCAGGCCCATGCCCTTGGCACCCCTGGGGTCATAGGCGGCGAAGTCCTGCTTCTTGACGCCCATGAAGAGCTCCGGGTGCCCATAGTGCTCGGCGAGGCGGTATCCCCCCTCCGCCAAGAGGTGGCCGAACCGGCCCCGGCGGTAGGCCATCATCTCCAAGCAGCCGATGACGGCCTCAGGGTTGCCGAACTTAAGCTCGAAGGGGAGCTCGGCCAAGTCCTCTTTAGGGATGTAGCCCTTTTCGGCCAGCTCCATAGCAGCGGCGATGGTGCCGCCGGCGGAGATGGTGTCCAGGCCGTAGAGATTGCATAGGTAATTGGCGTAGAGGACGGCGTTGAGGTCGCCCACGCCGCAGTCGGACCCCAGGCCGAAGATGGTCTCGTACTCTGGGCCTTCGCCCTTCCCTTGCCACCTGGCGGGGCCCTTGATCTCCGTTACCCGTGCGCAGCCGATGGGGCAGGAGTAACACCCCTTGTTGCGCACCAATACTGATTTGGCTATGGCCTGGCCGGAGATGTCGTTGGCTGCCTCGAACTGGCCCTGCTGGAAGTTGCGGGTGGGCAAGATGCCCACACCGTTGGCAAAGCCCACAGTGGACGCCGTTCCCAGCCCCCTCAAAGCGTGGGCTGTCACCGGTGACTGGTTCACTACCTGCAGGGACTCCATCACCAGCTCGGAGAAGCGCAAGGGGTCGGCCACGGCCACAGCTCCTGTGCCGCGCACCACTATGGCCTTCACGTTCTTGGCCCCCATAGCCGCTCCTACCCCAGAGCGTCCGGCCGCCCGCGACTTGTCGTTGATGACGCAGGCATTGCGGCACAGGTTCTCGCCGGCGGGGCCGATGCCCGCCACCCGTGCCTGGGGGTCCGTCTCCCCGCGAAGGATGTCCTCCGTCTCCGCGGTGGTCTTGCCCCAAACGTGGGAGGCGTCCCTTATCTCCACCTGGTCGTTATAGATCCAGATGTAGACGGGCCTGGGCGCCCTCCCCTCTAGGATGACCATGTCGTAGCCGGCGAACTTCAACTCTGGCCCCCAGTAGCCGCCCGAATTGGAACAGGCGATGGCATCGGTGAGGGGACTTTTGCATAACACCATGTAGCGGCCGCCTGTGGGCGCATAAGTGCCCGTGAGGGGGCCGGTGGCGAAGATGACCTTGTTCTCTGGGCCCAGGGGGTCGCAGCGGGGGTCAATCTCCTCGTATAAGTACTTGGTGCCCAGGCCCCGGCCGCCGATGAACTGGCGGGCCCATTGCATGTTCAGCGGCTCCTTGACCACCTTGCCCGCGCTGAGGTCGATGCGCAGCACCTGACCGACCCATCCGTACGGCATGGCCTCCCTCCTCCTGGCTCTTTAGGCGCCCCTTTCCATAGCCGCTAGACGCTCCGCCCACGGCATGGGCTCCACTTCTGCAAATTCCAGCGCCCCATACACACATACCTTGACGCACTGGGGCTCTCCTTCGCACAGGTCACAGTTCTGGGCCACCTTCTTGTCCCCATGGAAGCCCATGACCCCGAAGGGACAGGCCACCATGCACATCTTGCAGCCGATGCACCTCTCCTCTTGGACGTAGACCTGACCGGTGTCCGCGCGTCGGGATATGGCATGGGTGGGGCAATGGGCCAGACAGGGGGCATCGGAGCAGTGGAAGCAAGCGTAGGCCCCATAGACCTGCTCGTCCACCAGGTCGAAGACCCAGATGCGGGTCCTGGCCGGCATGAAGAGTCCCTCGTGTCGGAAGGAGCAAGCTCCCTCACACAGGTGGCAGGACACACACTTCTCCGGGTGCGAGACGATCATCTTCATGGCCAACCTCTGCTCCGTCTTTATGTGCATCCCCACATATACGCCCTCGGTTTGCCAATGTCAATGTGCTGATAATACGAAAATTAGGGATGGGTCTCATCTGGCGCCCACCGCTACGGCGGCGGGTGGGCCTGGGTCTACATTATAATGGCCTACGGTAAGGACGCTTGGCGGAGGCTAGAATATGGCTGTCATCACCATAAACGGGCTGGACATCCATTACCGGGAAGCGGGCCAGGGACGGCCCGTGGTGCTGGTCCACGGATTTACAGGGAACTCCCGCAACTGGGCCCTGACGGTGCCTGCCCTGAGGCCCTATTACCGCCTCCTCTCGCCCGACCTGCGGGGCCACGGCCTTTCCGCCAAACCCGTCCTTCCTGAGGACTATGCTCTGGAGGCCATGGCCGATGATATTGTCGCCTTCGTCGGGCTGCTGGGCCTGGAGGGGTGCCACCTGGTGGGGCACTCCATGGGGGGCATGATCGCTCAGTTGGTGGCCCTAAAGGCCCCCCATCTCCTCCGCTCCCTGGTGCTGGTGGACACATCGGCCGAGCCCCCCGGGGCCCTGCGCACTGAGGAGCGGGCCCGCCTGGTGAGGGTAGCCATGGAGCAAGGCATGGAGGCGGTGTGGGAGGCCCAGCTGGCCCTCAACCCCATGGCCGAGGAGCTCCGATCCCAGCCCGAGCTGCTTCAGACGTGGAAGGAACAGTTCCTTATGACCTCCAGGGAGGCCTACATCTACTGTGCACAACATATAGCCAATCGGCGCCCCGTCCTGGATGAGCTGAAGGGCCTCAGAATGCCCGTTCTCATCGTGTGCGGGGAGCTGGACGAACCCTTTGTGGGCCCCTCCCGCCGCATGCACGAGGCCATTCCTGGCAGCCGCTTGGAGATCATCGCTGGCTGTGGGCACTCACCCCAGATAGAGCGCCCCCAAGAGTTCAACCGCCTCCTACTGTCCTTCCTGTGGGAGGTAGACGGCGTTACTCCCTAGGAGGTTTCCAGGGCTTAGGGGGCCAAAAATAGTGCTCTTCCCTCATCTGCCAGCCCTTGGGCTTCAGTTGGCTCTTCACATCGGCGATCATGCCGGCATGGCCGCATAGGTAGACCACCGTGTCTTCGGGGTTCAGCTGGAACTTTTGGATGTACCTCCCCACGATGGTGTTGACACGCCCTGTCTCCCCTGTCCAACCCTGGTTGCGCTCCTCCTGGGGGCGGCTTACCGTGGGCACGTATTCCAAGATGTGGGGGTAGCGCTGGGCGAGGGCTTTGAGCTCGGAATCGTAGACCAGCTCGTCCCAGTAGCTGGCCCCATGGAGGATGTAGAAGCGGTGCCCCTCCTGCCCACGGTGCAGGTAGTCCCGCACCATGCTCACAAAGGGGGCGATGCCTGTCACCGTGGCCACCATCAAGTGGCGGCTAAAGCGGTGGTCCAGGGTGAAAAGGCCCTTGGCCCGCGGACGCAGGCTCACCACGTCGCCCTCCCGTAGGCGCCAGAGGCGGGGTGTCAGCTGACCATGGGGCACCAGCTCTATGAACAGCTCCAGATAAGGCTCGTGAGGGGCGGAGACGATGGAATAGGGACGTTCTACCCCTTCCAGACCGATGGTGCAATACTGCCCCGGCCGGAATGGGAAGGGGACGGAGGGCTCTAACCAGAGGGTCATCAGGTCGGGGGTGTGGTCCTTACGTCTGATCACCCGGGCGGTGGCTGCGGGGGCCTTAGGGACGCCCTTGGGGGTAACAGTAAGCGGGTCTTCGCGCATCTCTTCCCTCCTTGGCCTGCCCCCTTCTATTCTCCCGCTTGCTACCTCTTGAGGGCAAGGCTCATAATCTAGACCGAGGAAAGGGGGGAGGCCGTGGCCCAGGAATACGACATAGAGGAGGTGCGTCGGCGGTATGTGGGGATGGAGACGGCGGAGACCCAGGGCCGCTATCCTGTGGAGCACGACCCTATCCGCCGTCACTGCCACATGGTGGACGATACCAACCCCCTCTTCCTGGACCCTGATTACGCTAAGAACACCAAGTATGGTGAGGTCATCTGCCCACCCTCGGGCTGGCTAGCCATATACTTTGCCAGCTTGGGCCCTTGGCCACCGGTATTCGAGCCGTTGGTGCCCGTGGTGCCTGCACCGGGGAAGCGCATCATCAACATGGCCCAGGAGGTGGAGTGGTTCGACGTCATTCGCGTCGGCGACCGCCTCTCCATCAAGCGGCGCATCGCCGATGTCTTCCAGCGTCCCATCAGCATCGACCCCCAGGCGGTGTGGGTGATAAGTGAGCTCATCATCAAGAACCAGCATGGCAAGGTGGTATGTGTGGTGCGCAACACCCTCCTCTTCCACCGTTCGCCAGAGGAGGTGGCGGCCGATAAGGCGGGGGCAGAGGGATGAGGAAGCGGCCACAGCGATACTGGGAGGACGTGGAGATAGGGGAGGAGCTGGCGGGCTTCTCCCTGGAGATCAACACTCGGCGTGTGTTCCTCCAGATAAGCGGCACCCAGGACTGGTACCCCTTGCACTTCGACCCCCAGTTCGCTCGTCGCTCCGGCCACCAGGACATCTTCATGAACACGGGCTTCCTGCAGGCTGCCCTGGTGAGGGTCATCACCGACTGGATGGGAGACGAGGGTTTTCTCAAGAAGCTCTACTTCGAGATGCGCCGCCAGCAAAGGCCAGGTGACATCATGACGTGCAAGGGGCGCGTGGTGGACAAGTACGTCCGCGATGGCCAGCACTATGTGGAGTGCGAGGTTTGGGCGGAGAACGAGAGGGAGGGCATCACCACGCCAGGTCGGGCCTGGGTCATCCTCCCATCACGCCAGGGGAGGCCTCCAGAAGAGACTTAATGGCCGGCAGGGCGGCGCGGGCTGCCCTCTCCCCGCGGCGGACGGCTTCCTGTATACGCATCGGCAGGGCAGCCATGATGCCATGTAAGCGGGGCCTTACTGTGGCCGCCGCCGGCGGGCGTGGCGGCGGCCCCTCCCCCACGAGGCATGCCAGTAGGGCCAGCCCCCCGAGGCGCGATGGGGGCGTGGCCCCCAAGGCCCACAGCAGGTTCCCCAGCCTACGGGAGGCTGGGCGGAGGGGTGGCGGCAAGAGGAAGAACTCGCCCACTGGCACCGCCACCACCGGTAGGCCGGGGAACGCCACCTGGGCCAGCCCCACGGGGACTGTGTCGTGCAGGCCTCCATCCACGAACCATCGCCCCTGTAGCTTCACGGGAGGTAGGAGCCCTGGTGGACGGATACTGGCCTCCACTGCTCTACCCACGTTGCCCTCCCTCACCAGCAGGTGTTGCCCAGATGCCGCATCCAAAACGGTGGCAGCAAAAGGCAAGGCCAGCTCCTGGAAATCCAGGTGCCCGTAGCAGCGCCACAGCTTTTGGCCGAAGCCCCAGGCCTCCGGCCCGATGCGCAGCCCCCCCAGGAACCAAGCGGTGAGGGAGGCCATGTTGGCCGAGAGGGCCACCTCTACCATCTCCCGGACATCGCGATGGGCGGCATACAGGGGGCCTATCAGGGAGCCGGCGCTGGCCCCCACCAGGCCAGCGATGGGCACCCCCGCCTCGTGTAGGGCCTTGATGACGCCCACGTGCGCCCACCCTCTTATGCCTCCTGCTCCCAAGGCCAGCACGATGCCCCGCATAGGCCCTACACCGGCCTGGCCACCCCCAGAGCCTGAGGCCTTATGAACACCGTGGGGGGCAGAGGTGGGACGGGGGTAAGTATCTCCAGGCGCACCAGGCGAAACCCTGCTTTCTCCATCAGGCGAGGGGTATCGCGGTTGGGATGACAGCCAGCGGCCAGCCACCGCCAGAGGGGTGTGATGGCGTCCTGGGCCCAGGCGCCCAGGCGATGGTGGTAGCGCACATGCTCGAAGAAGCGCAGCTCACCGCCAGGACGTAGGACCCGCCTCACCTCCATTAGGGCACGGCCCACGTCTTCCACGCTACAGAAGACAAAGGTGGCCACTACGGTATCGAAATAGCCGGTGGGGAAGGGCAGGTCTTCAGCGCGGGCCTGCAGGATGGTGATGGGGAGGCCCAAGGCGCGGGCCCGTCTCTTGGCCCGGGCCAGCATGTAAGGGTCGGGCTCTGTGGCCACCACGGCTGCGGGGTCCTGGTAGTATGGAAAGCTGGCGCCCGTGCCACAGCCCACCTCCAGGACGCGTCCGCGCGCCTGGCCCACCACCTCATGGCGCACGCGGCGCATGAAGGTGCTCTCAGCTCCGGCCATCAAGAAGTCATAGAAGGCGGCAAACCACTTGTGGCCCTTCATAGTGTCAGGGGGTTGGCCCATATCATCGTAAGATCTTACCCTCTCATTAGGCCCATGAGGAGGGAATCGGCGTCGGCCCGGCCTTTGGCCGTATCCACCCTGGACGAGGCTCACCTGGGGCGCTCGGTGCTGCGGCTGGCGTGGCCAGTGATGGTCCAGCAGACCAGCTACTCCATGGTTCAACTGGTGGACACCTTTTTGGTGGGCCATCTTGGAGAGGATGCGCTGGCGGGGCTGCGTTTGGGCGCCCAGATCTTCTGGTTCGCCTTCGCTGGCATGACGGCGGTGGGGGTGGGGGCTATAGCTGTGGTCTCCCGCAGCGTTGGGGCGCAGCAATGGGCTCGGGCGCGGCGGGCGGTGGGCAGTGCCCTGGCCCTGGCCCTGGTTTGGGGGCTGCTGGTGGGGGTCAGCATGTGGGCCCTGGGCGGGTGGGCCTTGGGCATGCTGGGAGCCGAGCCAGAGGCCCGTCGCTTGGGGGGGCAGTATCTGCAGGCGGCGGCCTTTGGGATGCCGTTCTGGTCGCTCCTTTATGCTGCCAACGCCGTCCTGCAAGGGGCCGGGGATACCCGCACTCCCATGGCCGTGGGGGTGTTCATCAACGTGGTGAACATGGTCATGGCCTATTCGCTAATCAATGGTGTTGGGCCTTTTCCGTGGTTGGGGGTGGCAGGTTCGGGGGCGGGCTTCACCATCGCTGCTTTCCTGGGGGCTGTGGTCATCTTGTGGCTTCTGGCATCCGGCCGCCTCCTCCTAAGGTGGTCGCCCTCATCGTGGCCGCTATTTCATCGTTCGGAGGCGGCCAGGGTGGTGCAGGTAGGGCTGCCCACGGCCCTGGAGCAGGCCCAGTTCAACATGGCCTTCATGCTGTACACCCGCATCGTGGCCTCCCTGGGCACCACGGCGGTGGCCGCCCATGGGGTGGCCTTGGCTGTCCAAAGTTTGGCCTTCAACGCTGGTATGGGCATAAGCGTGGCCACGTCCGCCCTGGCTGGGCAGGGGCTGGGGGCAGGCCGCCCCGACTTGTCGGAGCGGGCGGTGTATGCTGCTGCCCGGTATGCGTCCTTGGTCATGGGCAGCGTGGGGCTGGTGTTGATGGTGTTGGGACATCCCATCGTCTCCCTCTTTGTGGGCGGGGAGGGGGCAGAGGAGGTGGTGGACATCGGGAGCCGCCTCATGTTCATCTTCGGGTTTGCCATGCCCGTGCTGGGGGCCAACCTGGCCTTCAGCGGTGGCCTGCGGGGGGCAGGCGATACACGGGCGGTCATGCTCATCATGGCCTTTGGCACGTGGGTAGTACGCCTGGGCCCCGCCTACCTTTTGGCCATCACAGCCGGGTTGGGGGCGCCGGGGGCTTGGGCGGCTGCCGTGATGGACATAAGTGCCCGCACCTTCCTCATGTGGTGGCGGTTCCGCAGCGGCCGCTGGAAGCAGATTCGCGTGTAGTCGGGCGATGACAGCGCCCGCCATGACTGCTACCATAGGGGCGAGGGCAGGCCCATGAGTAAGGTCATCATCTACACCCTGGCCGGCTGCCCCACCAGCCAGAAGGCCTTGCGGGCCTTGCGGGAGCGGGGCATCGACTTCGAGGAGCGGCGGGTGGACGAGGACCCCCGCTGGTGGGAGGAGGCCCTTAAGTACTCGGTCACCGTGCCCATCATCATCTGGGGCGAGGGCGATGTGGAGATAGGCTGGGAGGGAGAGCACGGCTGAGAGATCACGTGAGGGCCGGGTGCCGGCCCACCCCCTCTGGCTTTATAACACCCTGAGCCGCCGCAAGGAGATGTTCCACCCTCTGCAAGAGGGGAGGGTGGGCATATACTCCTGCGGCCCCACTGTGTACCGCTTCGCCCACATCGGCAACCTGCGAACCTACCTGATGGCCGACTGGCTGCGGCGGACGTTGGAGGCCCTGGGCTACCAGGTGGTGCACGTCAAGAACATCACCGATGTAGGACACATGCGCCAGGAGCAGCTGGAGCGTGGGGAAGACAAGGTGGTGGCCGCTGCCCTGGCCGAGGGCAAGACCCCCCAGGAGATCGCCCAATTCTACACCGCTGCTTTCCTGCGGGATGAGGCCCGTTTGGGCATCCTCCCCGCCCATGTTTACCCCAAGGCCACCGAACACGTGGAGGATATGATCGGCCTCATATCTCGCCTCCTGGAGCGGGGCTACGCCTATGTGCGGCAAGGGAATGTATACTTCGATGTGTCCAAGTTCCCCCGCTATGGCCAGCTATCGGGGCAGATGGGCCTAGGCCTCCTGGCAGGGGTGCGGGTAGAGACTGATCCTCTCAAAGATGACCCCCGCGATTTCACCCTCTGGAAGGCGGCGGAGCCTGGCCGTGTCCTTAAGTGGCCGAGCCCCTGGGGTGAGGGGTTCCCAGGCTGGCACATCGAGTGTTCGGCCATGGCCATCCGCTATCTGGGCCCCCATCTGGACATCCATACAGGTGGGGTGGACAACATCTTCCCCCATCATGAGGACGAGATAGCCCAGAGCGAGGCCGCCTACGGTGCCCCGTTCGTGCGGTACTGGGTGCACGGCCAACACCTGCTGGTGGACGGGGTGAAGATGGCCAAGTCCACAGGCAACGTTTACACCCTGGACCATCTGGAGATGCGGGGGTTCGAGCCCCTGGCCTTCCGCTACTTATGCGCCACTGTGCACTACCGCCGCCGCATGAACTTCACGTGGGAAGCCCTCGCTGCTGCCCAAAGAGGCCTGCTGCGTCTGCGGCTACACGCCCAGGGCGAGGGGAAAGGCTCTTCCAACCCCTCCCTAGCGCAAAGGCTGCGTCTTCTCTTTTGGGAGGCGGTGTGCGACGACCTCAACATACCGCGAGCGCTGGCGGTAGCCTGGATGGTGGCTCGCTCGGGGCTCCCTGGCCCCCTCAGGCGCCAGCTGCTTTTGGAGTTCGACCGCGTGCTGGGCCTGGGGCTTGACAGGGAGGCGGAGCCCTGCGAGCTGCCGCAAGAGGTGCGTCGCCTGGTGCAGAGGCGGCGGAGCCTCCGGCGGCAGGGCCGCTTTGCAGAGGCCGATGCCATCAGGGCAGAACTGCTGGGCCGCGGCTACGAGGTGCGGGACGAGGGCCCCGTCACCCACGTCCTGCCGCGACCCCGTTGGGCCCAGCGGCCGGCCACGATAGCCCGCAGCCAGGATGTCCCTCTGCTGCTGGAGCGGCCCGCCGAGCGCCGCATCACCGTTAGCCTGCTGGCTAGGGACGATCGCCCCCATCTGGAGGAGTGCCTGGCCCACCTCTTGCCATATCTGGGGGAAGAAGACGAGGTCATCGTGGTCGATAACGGCTCCGACGACGACACCGGCCCCTGGCTGGACACCATCTCCGCCAGGGATGGGCGGGTGAAGGTAGTGCATGCTGACCACTTCTTGGGGGCGGCTGCTGCCCGTAACATCACCATGCGCCTGGCCCGTGGGCGCTGGTTCCTGTGGCTGGACAGCAGCGTGCGTCTGACAGGCGACATATCTCCAGCTCTGGAGAAGGCCTTCGCCGATGCCTCGGTGGGGATGGTGGGGCGATGGGGCCTATGTACCTCTGACCTGCGCCACTTTCAAGAAGTCGAAGCCCATGGCGAGGTGGACGCTCTGGCGGGGTACCTTATGGCCCTGCCGCGGGAGGTTGTGGCTCAGCTGTTCCCCCTGGACGAGAGGTTCCGCTTCTATCGACATCTGGACCTGGACGTGAGCCTGCGCGTAAGGGCCCTGGGGCGCCGCCTTCTGTGTGACCCCTCGCTGCCTGCCCACCGCACCGTCCATTGGGAATGGGAGAGGACGCCCCCCGAAGAGCGGGATCGCCTCAGCAAGGCCAACTTCTATCGCTTTCTGCGGCGCTGGGGGCACAGGGTTGACCTTTTGGTCTCCAGATGCGCCCCCGACTCCTCCATTGTATGATGGGAGCGGGGAAAGGTAGGAGATGGAGATAGGTGGGGTAGGCCTCGGCGTGGCCTTTGCCGCCGGTGTCCTATCATGTCTTTCGCCGTGCCTCCTCCCTTTGGTGCCCTCTTACATCGCCTACCTGATGGGCACATCGGCCCAGGGGAAGCCAGCGGCCGCCATGGCGCCCGGGGGGACGGTGGTGGCCATACGGCCGGTGGCCATTACCTCTGGTAGTCCCCTAGGGCATGCCCTTGGGTTTGTGAGCGGGTTCTCGCTGGTGTTCATCGCCTTTGGTGCCTCCTTGGGGCTCTTGGGGTACTTCTTGCGCCAGCACCGCGATGTAGTGCAGAAGGTGGCGGGCTCCCTGCTCATATTGCTGGGCCTGCACCTGGCGGGCGTCATCACCATCCCGTTTTTGGAGCAGGAGCGGCGCCTAGGTGTGGATGCGGCCCGGGGATATATTCGCTCCTTCTTGGTGGGGGCGTCCTTCGCTGCGGGGTGGAGCCCTTGCATAGGCCCCACATTGGGGGCCATCTTGGCTGTGGCGGTATCTGGGGGCAGCGTCATGGAGGCCGTCCTATTGCTGGCGGCCTATTCGGCGGGGCTGGCCATCCCCTTCCTGGTCATGGGCCTGGCCTTTAACGCTCTCCTGCCCGTTTACCGATGGCTGAAGAGGGCTGGGGGTGTCATCAACTATGTGAGCGGGGCCATGTTAGTGGTGGTAGGGATCCTCATATTCACTGGTAGCCTTATCAATCTCAATAGCCTCTTCAACTGGGGCCCCCTGTCCGACCTGGGCTCCAAGCTGTGACGGCGTCATGAGGTGGGACCTGCGGAGCAGGCTTCTGGCCCTTGTGGGCGTAGCGGTGATTGTGGCGGTGGTTTTGTTACCGTTAAAGGTGCTGGGGCTTCTGGGGCGGCAAGGGGGGCTGGAGGAGGCCCGACTGGTGGAGACAGGCCCACCAGCTGGGGTGGGGGGTTATTCCGTGGGGCCGGAGCGAGGGCAATTCGCCCCCGATTTTGAGGCGCCCACCTTAGAAGGGGGCCAGAAGGTGCGCCTAAGCGATTTTCGTGGTCGCCCCGTCTACCTCAACTTCTGGGCCACGTGGTGCGGGCCCTGTGAGCGGGAGCTCCCGGACATCGCTCGCCTGCGGCGTTCTCACCCCGACCTTGTGGTGATAGGCATCAACCGGGCCGAGCCGCCGGAGCGGGCTCTTCGGTTCCTGAAGAACCTCGGGCTTTCGGGGAGCAGCTCCCCCTTCACGGCCTCTGTAGCCGACCCCACTGACGTGCTATTCCCTGCTTATAGGGGCATCGGCATGCCCTTCAGCGTTTTCCTCAACCGTCAGGGGCGGGTAGTAGCCGTGTATAATGGCCTCCTCCCTCTGGAGAAGATGGAGGAGATGTACCGCTTGGCGGCAGAGACGGACTGAGCTGGGCCATCACCAGGGAAGTGGGAGGGCGGGGGGCTGATATATGCGGGGAACGGGCTCCTAAGGCGGCTGGGCCTTTGACGAGGGTTAGGCCCTCATCATACCATGATGTTGGGCCCGTAGCTCAGCGGAAGAGCGGGGGACTTTTAATCCCAGGGCCGTGGGTTCGAATCCCACCGGGCCCTCCAGGACTCCATACAGAGGCGTGGTCATCTCCTTTGTGCCCAGACTGTACCCAGCGCATGCCCGGGTCTTGGTCACGATGATGCCTGGATCTCCATGCGTGTGTGTGATAGCAGGGAGCACATGTCCCCCCTCTCATCAAGGGTGTGGGCGCGATGCCCTGGGCGCTGGCGTGAGGATACCTGCGGGCTGTTGTGTTGGCAGCGCTCCCTCCAGGGTATAGGGGAGGCGTGTGAGGACGCTACCCGGCTCGGCCTCGGTCACAGGTGTTAGCGCCGAGGCAAGTCGTCCCACGCCCAGCCTGTCGAGGCGCCTTCGGGTCCAGGGGGCGCGCCCCAGCCGGACTTCCAACGCCTGGGCCTGCGTTAAGAAGCGCACAAAGGCCACGGACGGCCCCGGCCTGCCCCCTAGGGCGTGCCAGGGTGCTAAGGACAGGAGCCCCCCACCGCCCTGCAGGCGTTGAGGCGGCCACCGCTGGGCCACTGACCAACCAGGCCAGAGGGCGTATCCGCGTTCCCTTCCACGGCCGTGCGCACACAGGTGTTGTTATCGCAGGCGCCCCTCGCCCACACCAGCCCCGCCACCCCTGAGACGAAGGGGGTGGCCATGGAGGTGCCGCTGCCGTAGGCGTACTTAACGCCCCATATCCAGAGGCGGTTTCGGTGGTCGGGGGCAGTGGAGAGGATGCTCACCCCCGGCGCGCCGATGTCCACCCAGTCGCCGTAGTTGGAGAAGCTGGCCTTCTGGTCCTTGTTGTCGGTGGCGCCGACGGCGATGACCTTCCCATAGGCGGCGGGGTAGAGCGGGCTGTCGGTGTTGTCGTTGCCGGCCGCCGCCACCAGCACCGCCCCCTTGTCCCAGGCGTAGTTCACGGCCTCCTCCACAGTCTTGGAAGCCGAGTAGCCCCCCAGGCTCATGTTGATGACCTTGGCGCCGGCATCGGCAGCCGCCACGATGCCATTGGCGATGGCGTCCCAGGAGCCGAAGCCGTTGTCGTTCAGCACCTTTACGTTCAGCAGCCTGCAGGCTGGGCAGGTGCCCGCCACCCCCAGACGGTTGTCGGTGACGGCGGCGGCGATGCCGGCCACGTGGGTGCCGTGGCCGTAGCGGTCGTCCACCGTCTTGCTGCCGCTGAAGTTCAGGTTGTCGGCCAGCAGCTTGTCCTTCAGGTCCTCGTGACTCTGGTCGATGCCCGTGTCCAGGATGGCAACGACGATACCCGTGCTGTCCGTGCTGATGACCCATGCCTCGGGGGCGTCGATGTCGGCATCGGCGGTGCCGCCGTTCTGGCCGGTGTTGTGCAGCCCCCACTGGTCGCCAAAACGGGGGTCGTTGGGGAAGCCCACCGCCTGCCAGATGCCGTTGGGCTCGGCGAACAGTACGTGAGGGTTGCGGGCATAAGCGGCGGCGCGGGCCCGCTCCTGCCCTGGCGGCACCAGGACCACCTGCACGGCGATGCCGGGTATCTCCTCCTTTACCCGACCCCCGTTCTGTCGGTGCACCTCGGCCACGACCTGGGCGGGAGTGCCGGGCCGGAACTTGACCAGCACCTCGCCGGGGACGATGTCGGCCTCGGCGGACGTTGTGAAGGCGCGGGGCTGGCCCAGGAGGAGCAGCGCCAACACCCCCACGCCACCAGCAAGGATGAGCAATCGCCTGACCAGCCCTACCATCCCCTACCTCCCCTTCCGGCTCGCCATCTGGTGCCCCCAGTGTAGGCGGCGCCCCCCTTGTCAACGTTTCCCGGGGCTGGCCCCAGAGACAAGGGCCCTCATTGCGGGACGAGGCCACGCCTCGTTGACAATATAGGGTGGGCACCGTAAACTAACATGTTGGCTTCGCTTACAGGAGGGGCAGCGCCGAGGGCCCCTTGTAGGTTTGGCCTCTCGGCCATTTATTTTGGGGTGAGTGTTATGCCGACCATAAACCAGCTGGTGCGAAAGGGGCGGCGGCCGGTGAAGAAGAAGTCTAAGGCCCCCGCTCTCCTATACAGCTTCAATAGCCTGAAGGGCACACTGCGGGTGGTGCCTTCCCCCCAGAAGAGGGGGGTCTGCACCGCTGTGCGCACCATGACCCCTAAGAAGCCCAACTCCGCCCTGCGCAAGATAGCCAAGGTGCGCCTCACCAATGGCATCGAGGTGACGGCTTACATCCCTGGGGAGGGGCACAACCTGCAGGAGCACTCCATCGTCCTGGTGCGGGGGGGCAGGGTCAAGGACCTGCCCGGTGTCCGCTACCACATCGTGCGGGGAGCCCTGGACTGCGCCGGCGTGAGCGGGCGCCGTCAGCAGCGCAGCAAGTACGGGGCGCGGCGTCCCTCCAGCTAATGAAGGTGCTTCACCATGCCTAGACGCAGAGGTCGTGTAGTTAGGCGTGAGGTCCCGCCAGACCCCAAGTACGGGAGCGTCTGGGTGCAGAAGATGATCAACCACATCATGTGGAAGGGAAAGAAGAGCAAGGCCGAGAAGATCGTCTATAAGGCCCTTGAGCTGGTGCGTCAGCGCACCGGGGAGGACCCTGTTAAGGTCTTCGAGCAAGCGGTGCGCAACTGCATGCCGGTGCTGGAGGTGCGCCCACGGCGGGTGGGCGGGGCCACCTATCAGATCCCCATAGAGGTGCGGCCCGAGCGTCAGCTCTCCTTGGCTATGCGCTGGCTGCGCGATGCTGCCCGCTCCCGCAAGGGCCGCCCCATGTTCGAGCGGCTGGCGGCCGAGATCTTGGACGCCTCCCGAGGCACGGGGGCGGCCGTCAAGCGGCGCGACGATGTCCACCGCATGGCCGAGGCCAATAGGGCTTTTGTGCACTACCGGTGGTAGTAGGAGGCCTGGGAGGTCTATGTTGGAGCAGGTATCCATCGAACGACTACGTAACATCGGCATCATCGCCCATATAGATGCCGGCAAGACCACCGTCACCGAGCGTATCCTCTATTTCACCGGCCGCACCTACAAGATAGGGGAGGTGGACGAGGGGACGGCCACCATGGACTATCTGCCCCAGGAGAAGGAGCGGGGCATCACCATCACCGCTGCTGCCACCACCTGCCTCTGGCGCGACCATGTGATCAACATCGTCGACACCCCTGGGCATGTGGACTTCACGGTGGAGGTGGAGCGGAGCCTGCGCATCCTGGATGGCGGGGTGGTGGTGTTCGAATCTGTCCATGGCGTGCAGAGCCAGTCGGAGACGGTGTGGCGGCAGGCCGACCGCTATAAGGTGCCTCGCATCTGTTTCGTCAACAAGATGGACCGGATGGGTGCCGACTTCTGGCGCACGGTGAACATGATCAGGGAGCGGCTGGGGGCGCGCCCGGTGGCCATCCAGATACCCATAGGGGCTGAGGGCTCCTTCCAAGGGGTGGTCGACCTGGTGGAGGAGGTGGCCTGGGTCTTCTCTGACGACCCCACGGTCCCCCCGCAGCGCCTTCCCATCCCCTTCGAGCTCAGGGAGGAGGCCCGCCGCCGCCGCGAGCAGATGATCGAGGCCCTGGCGGAGGTGGACGACCAGATCCTCATGAGCTATGTAGAGGGGCATCCCCTCACGCCAGCGGAGATCAAGAAGGCCATCCGGCGGGCCACCATCGCTTATCTCATCACCCCCGTCCTATGTGGGGCGGCCCTGCGCAACAAAGGCATTCAGCCCCTCCTGGATGCCATCGTGGACTACCTCCCCTCCCCCGTGGACCTGCCGCCGGTAAGGGGCATCGACCCCCGCACGGGGGAGGAGGTAGAGCGGCATCCCAGCGCCGATGAGCCCTTCAGCGCCCTGGCCTTCAAGGTGGTGGCCGACCCCTATGTGGGGCGTCTGGTGTACTTCCGGGTCTATTCCGGCCGCCTGCGCCAGGGCACCAACGTCTACAACGCCAGTCGCCGGCAGCGGGAGCGGATGGGGCGCATCATGCGCATGCACGCCAATCGGCGGGAGGACATACCGGAGGTGACGGCGGGGATGATCGCCGCTACCGTGGGCCTCAAGAACACCTTCACCGGGGACACCCTCTGCGCCGAGGAGGCCCCTATCCTCCTGGAGGCCATCAAGTTCCCCGAGCCGGTGGTCTCGGTGGCCATCGAGCCCCGGGCCAAGGACGACCAGGAGAGATTGGCCGTCACCCTGGCTCGCATGTCGGAGGAGGACCCCACCTTCCGCTACCGCTACGACCCGGAGACGGGCCAGACCATTATCTCGGGCATGGGGGAGCTGCACCTGGAGATCGTGGTGGACCGCATGCGGCGAGAGTTCGGGGTGGAGGCGCGTGTGGGGCGGCCCGAGGTGGCCTACAAGGAGACCATCACCCGCCCCGCGCGGGCTGAGGGGCGCTTCATCCGCCAGACGGGCGGTCGCGGCCAGTACGGAGTGGTGGTGGTGGAGGTGGAGCCCCTGCCCCGCGGCTCCGGCTTCCAGTTCGAGGACCGCACCGTGGGGGGCGTCATCCCCAAGGAGTTCATACCAGCGGTGGAGAAGGGCGCCCGCCAGGCCCTGGAGGCGGGGGTGTTGGCCCACTACCCCGTCATCGATGTCAAGGTGACCCTGGTGGATGGCCAGCACCACCCGGTGGACTCCTCCACCTTCGCCTTCGAGATGGCTGGGTCTATGGCTGTCCAGGAGGCCCTCAAGCAGGCAGCGCCGGTGCTCCTGGAACCCATCATGAAGTTGGAGATCGCCACCCCGGAGGAGTTCTTCGGCGACATTTTGGGCGACATCACCGCCCGCCGGGGCCATGTGGTGCAAGTGGACCATCAGGGGCACCTACGCATCGTCACCGCCCTGGTACCCCTGGCTGAGCTCTTCAATTACGCCACCGACTTGCGCTCCCTCTCCCAGGGCCGCGCTACCTACACCTTGGAATTCCACCACTACGAGCCCGTGCCCCAGCAGCTGGCGGAGGCCATCATCGGCCGCGCCCGCGGGGCAGTGCGGAGGTGAGGGACGTGGCCCGCCAGAAGATACGCATCAAGCTTAAGGCATATGACCACCGCATCTTGGACCAGTCGGCCCAGATGATCGTGGAGGCCGCTGAGCGCACAGGGGCGGTGGTGGCCGGGCCTGTCCCATTGCCCACCGAGATCAAGCGCTTTTGCGTCCTCCGTTCCCCTCACATCGACAAGGACTCTCGTGAGCACTTCGAGATCCGTACCCATAAGCGGCTCATCGACATCCTAGACCCCACCTCCAAGACGGTGGACGCCTTAATGCGGCTGCAGCTACCGGCGGGGGTGGACATCGAGATAAAGCTATGAAGGTGGAAGGAATCCTAGGCCGCAAGCTGGGCATGACCCAGCTCTTCGCCCCCGACGGGACGGCTCGTCCCGTCACCGTCCTAGAGGTGCTGCCGTCCACAGTGGTGCAAGTCAAGACGGTGGAGAAGGACGGCTATGCCGCCGTCCAGCTGGGCTATGGCTGGCGCAAGCGGCTCAACAAGCCCCTTAAGGGCCACGTCAAGGGGTTGGGGAGCTTCCGCTACCTCCGAGAATTCCGAGTGGATGATCCTAAGGAGTGGCAGGTGGGCCAGAAGGTGGGGTGCGAGCTCTTCCAGCCGGGCGACCTGGTGGACATCACTGGCATCTCCAAGGGAAAGGGGTTCGCTGGTGTGGTGAAGCGCCACGGCTTTGCCGGCGGGCCCAAGAGCCATGGCCAGTCGGACCGGTGGCGGGCCCCGGGGTCCATCGGCGCCGGCACCGACCCCGGCCGGGTCATCAAGGGGCTGCGCATGGCAGGGCACATGGGGGCCCGCCAAGTGACGGTCAAGAACCTGCTGGTGGTGCATGTGGACCCAGCCAAGGGCATCATGATGGTGCAGGGGGCTGTGCCCGGCCACAAGGGGAGCCTCCTGAAGATCAAGTTCGCCAAGTCCGCCGACGACCTGAAGCGGAGGAGGGCCAAGGCCCGTGTTGCTGGTGGTTAAGAACATCGAAGGCCAAGAGGTGGGCACCATCGAGGTGGAGGACTACGTATTTGGCCTCCGCCCCAACAAGGCTGTCCTCCACCAGGCCTATGTGGCCCAACGGGCCAACCAGCGGCGGGGGACGGCCAGCACCAAGACCCGCGGCGAGGTCAAGGGGAGCACCCGCAAGGTGCGCCCCCAGAAGTACACCGGCCGCTCCCGCCAGGGGAGCATCCGCGCCCCCCACTGGCGGCACGGAGGGGTGGTCTTTGGCCCCAAGCCCCGCGACTATTCGCAGCGGCTGCCCAAGAAGATGCGGCGCCTAGCTATCCGCTCTGCCCTCTCGGGCAAGGTGGCCGATGGCGAGCTGGTGGTGGTGGACAAGCTGGAGATGGAGCGCCCCAACACCAAGGAGATGGCCCGCATCCTCCGCAACCTGGGGGTGGAACGCTCGGCCCTGGTGGTGACGGGTGAGCCCGACCGCAACGTCTACCTCTCGGTGCGCAACCTGGAGGGGAAGAAGTGGCTGCCCGCCGCCTACCTCAACGTGGTGGACCTCCTGCACCACCGCCATGTGGTGATGACGGAGGCGGCAGTGCGCAAGGCCGAGGAGCTCTGGGGCCAGGAGGCGGAGCGGCGGCGGGCGCTGAGGAGGTGTGGCATCCGTGAGTAAGGCCCTCCACCCCACCCAGGTCATCATCCGGCCCATCGTGACCGAGAAGGCCACCTACCTGGCCGAGCAGAACAAGTACGTCTTTGAAGTGCACCCCGATGCCAACAAGACCCTTGTCAAAGAGGCGGTGGAGAAGGGGTTCGGGGTGAAGGTCAGGAAGGTCAACATCATCCGCCTGCAGCGGCGGGCCCGCCGCACCGCCAGGGGCCATCTGTTGGAGGGCCGGCGGTGGAAGAAGGCCATCGTCACCCTGGCCGAGGGCTATAGGATAGAGCTGTTCGAGGGCGTGTGATAGCCATGGGCGTTAAGGTTTACAAGCCCACCTCCCCCGGCCGGCGCAATGCCACCGGATACACCTTCGAGGAGATCACCAAGAAGGAGCCGGAGAAGGCCCTCACCGTCCCCAAGAAGGGCACGGGGGGCCGCAACAACCAAGGGAAGATCACCGTGCGCCACCGCGGGGGCGGCGTTAAGCGGCGCATCCGCATCATCGACTTCAAGCGGGACAAGTGGGGGGTGCCGGGCCGGGTGGCGGCTATCGAGTACGACCCCAACCGCTCGGCCCGCATCGCCCTCATCCATTACGCCGACGGTGACAAGCGGTACATCCTCTGCCCCCTGGGGCTGCAGGTGGGGGACACCGTCATGTCCGGGCCGGGGGCGGAGGTCAAGCCAGGCAACGCCCTCCCGTTGAAGGAGATACCGGTGGGCACCCTGGTGCACAACATCGAGCTGCACAAGGGTAAGGGAGGGCAGGTGGTGCGGGCGGCCGGGGCGGCGGCCCAGGTGCTGGGGCGGGAGGAGCGCTACGTTTTGGTGCGCCTGCCATCGGGAGAGGTGCGCCGCATCTTCGGGGAGTGCATGGCCACCATAGGCCAGGTGGGCAACGTGGAACACGACCAGATCCGACTGGGGAAGGCTGGCCGCCGCCGCCTCTTGGGATGGCGGCCGGCGGTGCGGGGCTCGGCCATGACGCCCCGTGACCATCCCCACGGTGGGGGAGAGGGTCGGGCCCCAGTGGGGCTGCCCCACCCCAAGACCCCATGGGGCAAACCAGCCCTGGGGGTGCGCACCCGCCGTCGCAAGGACACCGATAAGTACATCGTCCGCCGGCGCTATGAGCAGTAGGGAGGTGACGCTGTCTTGTCGCGCTCGCGCAAGAAGGGCCCGTACGTGGACCCTAAGCTGATGGAGAAGGTGCGCAAGGTCCGCAGCTCGGGGCAGCGGATGGTCATCAAGACTTGGTCGCGGCGCTCCACTATCGTGCCGGAGATGGTGGGGCTCACCATCGCTGTGCACGACGGGCGGCGGCACGTCCCCATCTACATAACCGAGAACATGGTGGGGCACAAGCTAGGGGAGTTCGCCCCCACCCGCACCTTCCGTGGTCACAGCGGCAAGACGGCCCAAGTGGCGCGCATGAAGAAGAAGTAGCCATGCAGGTGAAGGCCTTTGTCCGCAACGTCCCCATCTCCCCTAAGAAGGCCCGTCTCATCCTGGACGAGATCCGCGGTAGGCGGGTGGACGAGGCCTTGACCATCCTGCGCTTCATGACCACTCCCAAGGCCAAGATAGTGGCCAAGGCCGTGCGATCGGCGGCAGCCAACGCCGAGAACAACTATCATATGGACCCCCGCCGCCTGCAGGTGGTGGCGTGCTGGGTGGGGGACGGTATCCGGCTCAAGCGGCTCAACCCGCGGGCGCGGGGCCGGGCGGACATCATCCGCCGCCGTCGCTCCAACATCACCATCGTGGTGGACGAGGTGTAGGACATGGGGCATAAGATCCATCCCATAGGGCTGCGCATCGGCGTCATCTACGGTTGGCAGAGCAAGTGGTTCACCGACCGCAAGCCCGTATATACGGAGCTGCTGCACGAGGACCTGGCCATACGCCGCGCCATTCTAGAGGCGCTGCCCGATGCCGCCATCTCCAAGATAGAGATCGAGCGTAACGCCAACCAGGTGACGGTCACCATCCACACCGCCCGCCCGGGCATCGTCATCGGCCGTGGTGGGCAGCGGGTGGACGAACTCCGCTCCCAGCTGGAGGGCCTCACCGGCAAACGGGTGCGAGTCAACATCCAGGAGGTGGCGGTGCCGGAGCTGGACGCGCGGCTGGTGGCCCAGACCATCGCCAGCCAGATAGAGCGCCGCGTCTCCCACCGGCGGGCCATGAAACAGGCGGTGGCCAGGGCCATGCAACGCGGGGCCAAGGGCATCAAGATCCGGGTGGCCGGCCGCCTGGGAGGGGCGGAGATGAGCCGCAAGGCGGTGGAGTTGGTGGGCCGCGTCCCCCTCCACACCCTGCGGGCGGACATCGACTACGGATTTGCCGAGGCGGTGATACCTCAGGGGGTCATCGGGGTCAAGGTGTGGATCTACAAGGGCGACGTCTTGCCCGAGAGGGAGGAGAGGGTGGAGGAGGCCGTCCCTGTCGCGGAGGCCCCAGCGGAGGTGACAGGTGATGTTGCAGCCCAGGAGGGTTAAGTACCGTAAGCAACAGCGAGGCCGCCTCAAGGGCCGGGCTAACTCTGGCAACCGCGTGGCCTTTGGTGAGTACGGCTTGCAGGCCCTAGGGGCGTGTTGGCTCACCGCCCGCCAAATAGAGGCCGCCCGCCGCGTCATCGTGCGGGCCGTCCGCCGCGGGGGGAAGATGTGGATCCGCGTCTTCCCCGACAAGCCCATTACCAAGAAGCCATTGGAGACGCGTATGGGTGGGGGCAAAGGGCCCGTAGACCACTGGGCGGCGGTGGTCAAGCCCGGGCGCATCCTCTTTGAGGTGGCGGGCGTAAAGGAGGACGTGGCCCAGGAGGCCCTTACCCAGGCGGCGCACAAACTCCCCATCCCCTGCCGCATCGTCAGACGGGAGGTGGCTTGAGTTCATGGGGCGTTACATCATGACGATGGGACAGATCCGCCGCCTCTCCGACCAAGAGCTGGCGAAGGAGATAGAGGAGGCGTACAGGCGCCTCTTCCAGCTCCGGCTCCAGAAGGAGCTACGCCAGCTGCAGAACCACCGTGAAATCTGGAAGCTGCGGCGTCACCTGGCCCGCCTCAAGACGGAGCAGCGGGCCCGCCAGGAGGTCAGATAGCCATGGCTGTGGAGCGGGGCTACGGCCGCCGCAAGGTCCTGGAGGGGGTGGTGGTGAGCGATAAGATGCAGAAGACGGTGGTGGTAGCCGTGGAGCGGCTTACCCGCCACCCCATCTACAAGAAGACCATTCGCAAGGTCAAGAAGTATAAGGCCCACGACGAGGAGAACGCCTGTAGGGTAGGGGACAGGGTGCGCATTGTAGAGACCCGCCCCCTCTCTAAAACCAAACGGTGGCGGGTGGTGGAGATCTTGCAGCGGGCGGAGCTGGTGGAGGTGCCCGCCGAGGCGGTGGACCTGGAGCTGCTGGGGGAGAAGGAGGAGGGCAAGGGAGGTGAGGGCCCATGATCCAGAACTATACCCGGCTGAAGGTGGCCGACAACTCTGGCGCCCGTGAGATCATGTGCTTCCGCGTCCTCGGCGGCTCCGCCAAGAGGTATGCCGGCCTGGGTGATATCATCGTCGCCTCCGTCAAGGACGCCCTCCCCAATGCCCCCATCAAGAAGGGGGACGTGGTGCGGGCGGTGGTGGTGAGGGTGGCCAAGACCACCCGCCGCCGTGATGGCACCTACATCAAGTTCGACGACAACGCAGCCGTCATCCTCTCCCAGGACGGCCGCAACCCCCGTGGCACCCGCGTCTTCGGGCCCGTGGCCCGTGAGCTGCGGGAGAAGGGGTTCATGAAGATCATCTCCCTCGCTCCGGAGGTGGTGTAGCCTATGGCCCAGAAGATCAGGCGGGAAGACCGGGTGGTGGTCATCCGGGGGCGCGACCGGGGCAAGGTGGGGACGGTGCGGCAGGTCAAGCCGCGGGAGCAGCGCATCGTGGTGGAGGGGGTAAATGTCATCAAGCGCCACCTGCGCAGCCTGCCCAACCGCCCTGGGGGCATAGTGGAGCGGGAGTCCCCCATTCACTGGTCCAAGGTGAAGCTCATCTGCCCCGCCTGCCAGAAGGCCACCAGGGTGGGGTTCCGCCGTCTGGAGGATGGGCGGAAGGTGCGCTATTGTAAGAAGTGCAACGCCAACATCGATTGAGGCCATGCAGGACGGATACGTGCCCCGGCTCAAACAGTTATATAGGGAGCAGGTGGTGCCCGCCCTCATGCGGGAGTTCGGGTATCGCAACGTCATGGAGGTGCCCCGCCTGGTGAAGATATCGGTCAATGTGGGGTTGGGGGAGGCGGTCCAGAACCCCAAGGCGGTGGAGGCGGCCACCAACGATATCGCCCTCATCACGGGCCAGAAGCCGGTGGTCACCCGGGCCAAGAAGTCCATAGCTGCCTTCAAGGTGCGCCGAGGGATGCCCATTGGCATCATGGTCACCCTGCGCGGCGACCGCATGTGGGAGTTCCTGGACCGGCTCATCAACGCCGCCCTGCCGCGCATCCGCGACTTCCCGGGGGTGCCGCCCGACTCCTTCGATGGGCGCGGCAACTACTCCTTAGGCATAAGGGAGCAGATCATCTTCCCCGAGATCGAGTATGACAAGATCGATAAGGTGCGGGGGCTGCAGGTGAACATCATCACCACCGCCCGCACCGACGAGGAGGGGAAGAGGCTGCTGGAGCTTTTGGGCATGCCCTTCGCCAGGAGGCGCTAGGATGACCAGGAAGGCGCTTTATATCAAGACCTTCATGAGGGAGCCCAAGTTCCGGGTGCGGCACCGCAACCGCTGTCGGCTGTGTGGCCGCCCCCGGGCGTACATGCGCATGTTCGGGCTCTGTCGCATCTGCTTCCGCAAGCTGGCCCACGAGGGGCAGCTGCCAGGAGTCCAGAAGGCGAGCTGGTGATGCTTACCATGATGACCGACCCCATAGCTGATATGCTGGCCCGCATCCGCAATGCGGTGATGGCCAGGCACGACTATGTGGATGTGCCTGCCTCCCGCATCAAGTTGGAGATGGTGCGTATCCTCAAGCGGGAGGGGTTCATAAAGGGTTACGAGGTGCGGGAGGAGGGGCCCAAGAAGACCATCCGCATCCACCTGGCCTACACCGAGAATGGGGAGCCTCTCATCACCGGGCTGCAGCGAGTGAGCAAACCGGGGCTTCGTGTCTACGTCAAAAGGGGCCAGATCCCCAGGGTGTATGGTGGCTTGGGCATCGCCATCCTCTCCACCTCCCAGGGGGTGATGACCGGGCAGGAGGCCTGGCGCCGCCGCCTGGGAGGGGAGGTCCTCTGCTACGTTTGGTAGGTGAGGGAGATGTCGCGCGTAGGGCGTAAGCCGGTGCCCATCCCAGCAGGGGTACAGGTGCAGGTGGAAGGCCAGCGCGTCACGGTGCGCGGACCTAAGGGAGAGCTCTCCTGGGAGGTGGACCCATCCATAGAGGTGCAGGTGGAGGACGGGCGGGTAGTGGTGCGCCGCTCCGGGGATCAGCCCCGCCTAAGGGCCTTGCACGGCCTCACCCGTGCCCTCATCAACAACATGGTCATCGGCGTCTCCCAGGGCTTCGAGAAGAGGCTGGAGCTGGTGGGTGTGGGCTACCGGGCCCAGATGCAGGGGCGCAAGCTGGTTCTCAGCGTAGGCTACTCACACCCCGTGGAGATAGAGCCGCCCCCCGATGTGGATATAAGGGTGGAGGGCACCACCCAGATCGTGGTCAGCGGCATCGATAAACAGAAGGTAGGACAGGTGGCAGCCGACATCCGCGCCGTGCGCCCGCCGGAACCCTACAAAGGCAAGGGCATCCTTTACGTGGGCGAGGTCATCAGGCGGAAGGCTGGGAAGGGGGCCCGCGGCCGATGAAGGTGAAGACCAGACGAGAGGCGCGCATCAGACGCCACCTGCGGGTGCGGAAGAAGGTGGTGGGCACCCCCCAGCGTCCCCGCCTCTGTGTCTTTCGCAGCCACAAGCACATATACGCCCAGATCATCGATGACACCCGTGGCCACACCCTGGTAGCGGCCTCCGATTTGGATCCAGGCCTTCGCACCCAGGTGGCGGGCATGCCCAAGAGGGAGCGGGCGGCCCTAGTGGGCCAGCTGGTGGCCCGCCGCGCCCTGGAGAAAGGCATCTCCCAGGTGGTGTTCGACCGCGGCGGCTATAAGTATCATGGACGGGTGAAGGCCCTGGCCGAGGCGGCCCGCCAGGCGGGGCTCCAGTTCTAGGGGGAAGAGAGGATGGGGATACCTCTTAGGTACATCGCCAACCGCGACCGCGTAGTGAAGGATGCCTCGGGCCTGGAGCTGCAGGAGCGGACCATCCATATCAACCGGGTGGCCAAGATGATGGCCGGAGGGCGCCGCTTCCACTTCACGGCCCTGGTGGTGGTGGGCGATGGCCAGGGGCACGTGGGGGTGGCCATGGGCAAGGCCACAGAGGTGCCGGAGGCCATCAGGAAGGCCTCCACCATGGCGCGCAAGTATCTCATCCGTGTCCCCCTCAAGGACGGCACCGTGCCCCACCCCCTGTTGGTGAAATATGGCGCCTCCAAGGTGCTCATCAAGCCAGCGCCTCCCGGTACCGGCCTCATCGCTGGGGGGGCTATGCGCCCTGTCCTGGAGCTGGCGGGCGTGAAGGATGCCGTATGCAAGGCCTTAGGCAGCACCAACCCCATAAACCTGGCCAAGGCCACTATCCTCGCCCTTAGCAGCATCAAGGAGCCGGAGGAGGTAAAGGCCCAGCGGGCCAGGGTGGCGAGCGAGGCCATCCCCACACAGGTGGAGGGCTGAGATGGGCAAGCTACGCATCACCTGGCGCAAGAGCGCCATCGGCTACTCAAGCGATCAGAAGGCCACCGTGCGGGCATTGGGGCTCAAGCGCCTGGGTCATCAGGTGGTGCATGAGGACACCCCGGCCATAAGGGGGATGGTCTTCAAGGTACGCCATCTGGTGACGGTGGAGGAGGTGGAGGAGTAATGCAGGCCCATCAGCTGCGCCCGCCGGCGGGGGCCAAACACCGCCGCAAGAGGGTGGGCAGGGGCGATGCCTCTGGCCACGGCAGCTACTCGGGGCGCGGCATCAAGGGGCAGAAGGCACGCACCGGCGCTGGCGTCCCCCCTTGGTTCGAGGGTGGGCAGACCCGTCTGGTGAAGCGACTCCCCCATAAGAAGGGGTTCGTCAACATCTTCCGCGTCCAGTTCCAAGTGGTCAATGTGCGAGACCTCAACCGCTTCCCGCCGGGGACGGAGGTCACCCCCCAGCTGCTACGTCAGCACCGCCTCATCGCCGACCCGCGCAAGCCGGTGAAGGTGCTGGGGGACGGGGAGTTGAAGGTGCCCCTGATGGTGAGGGCCCATCGGTTCACGGCCACAGCCAAGGAGAAGATCGAGGCTGCTGGTGGGCAGGCCATGGAGGTGGAAGGATGACGGCCACCGCCACCCGCCAGCCCCAGCTTTTGCGGGCTGCGGTGGAGGCCCTCCTCCAGCCCGACCTGCGCCGGCGCCTCCTGTTCGTCATGGCCATGCTGGTGGTGTTCCGCTTTCTGGCCAACCTGCCCGTCCCGGGCGCCAACCCGGCGGTGTTCCAGGAGCTGTTCCGTGGCAACGCCATCCTGGGCTTCCTCAACCTCTTCTCGGGGGGCGCCCTGCAGCACATGAGCGTGGCCTCCATGGGTGTCTACCCCTATGTGACGGCGGCCATCGTCATGCAGCTCCTGGTGCCTTTGGTGCCCACCCTGCGGGCCCTGGCCCAGGAGGGGGAATACGGGCGGCGCCAGATCGAGATCTATACCCACTGGCTGACGGTACCCATGGCCCTGGTGCAGGGCTACGGCCAGCTCATCCTCATCCAGAGCCTAGCGCCGGGGGCTATCCAGGTGGGGTTCACGGGCGACAAGGCCCTGCCCACCGTCACCATCCTCGCCACCATGACCGCTGGCACCATGTTCCTGGTGTGGCTGGGGGAACTCATCACTGAGAAGGGGATCGGCAACGGCATCTCCATCATCATCTTCGCCGGTATCGTGGCCGGATTGCCCGAGTACGTGGGGACCCGCTTGTTCGCTGGCCTTGGGGGCACCATCCTGAGCACCCTAGGGCTGGGCCTTTTCATCGTGGGCCTTGTGTACCTCATTGTGGTGTTCCAGGAGGCCCAGAGGCGCATACCGGTGCAGTACTCGCGCAGCGTGTTCCGGGGCGGGCGCATGTACCGCCAGTCGGGCCAGACGTATATCCCCTTGCGGGTCAACTCGGTGGGGATGATACCGCTCATCTTCGCCTTCTCCATGGTCCTGCTGCCCGCTTATGGGGGGCAGGTGTTGGCTCAGAACAACAACCAGGTCATCGCCAAGATGGGCCAATGGCTTCAGGACGTCTTCTCTCCTAGCAACCCCCTGTACTGGCTGCTGGTGTTCTTCAGCGTGGTCATCTTCACCTTCTTCTACACGCTGGTCATCTTCCAGCAGCAGAACCTGGCCGAGAACCTGCAGCGCCAGGGGGGCTTTATCCCTGGCATCCGGCCTGGGAAGCCCACCGAGGAGTACATAAACCGGGTGCTCATGCGCATCACATGGGCGGGGGCCCTCTTTTTGGGCTTTGTAGCCGTCTCCCCCTTCATTGCCGCCCTTCTCTTCGGTGCGGACGTGAGCCTGCGGGGGCGGAGCTTCGCCTTCGGCATCAGCGCCAGCGGGCTCATCATCGTGGTGGGGGTGGCCTTGGACATGATGCGCCAGCTGGAGGCCCATGTGCTGATGCGCCGCTACGAAGGGTTCATCCGGTAGGGGGCCATGTACGTAGTGCTTCTGGGCTTGCCGGGGGCGGGGAAGGGAACGCAGGCTGAGTTCCTCTGCCGTCGCTTGGGTATTGGCCACCTGACCACGGGCGAGATGTTCCGCGACCATATCCGCCGCCGCACCCCTTTGGGGCAGATGGCCCAGCCCTACGTGGAGGGAGGGCAGCTGGTGCCCGATGAGGTCACCATCGCCATGGTGGTGGAGGAGTTGGAGGGCCCGCGGTGCGGCAGCGGCTGCCTCTTGGACGGCTTCCCTCGCACCCTGGCCCAGGCGCGGGCCTTGGACGAGGCCCTGGCCCGGCGGGGGAAGGCCATCGACGCCGTCATATACCTGAGGGTGCCCGAGGAGGAGGTGGTGCGCCGCCTCTCCGGACGCTGGACGTGCTCCCAGTGTGGCGCCGTCTACCACGAGGTCAATTCGCCACCTGCTACCCCTGGGGTCTGTGACGCCTGTGGCGCCCCCCTCTACCAGCGGGAGGACGACCGCCCGGAGGTGGTGCGCCGCCGGCTGGAAGTCAACCGCCGCCAGCTGGAGGAGCTGCTGGACTACTATCGTCGCCAGGGCAAGCTGCGGGAGGTGGACGGCTTCAAGAGCATCGAGGAGGTGCAGGCGGAGCTTCTAGAGGTGCTGATGGGGGCTCGGAGGGGATAGGGCGGGCCATGCCCATCGTCATCAAGTCCGATGAGGAGATAGCCATCATGCGGAAGGCGGGTCGGTGTGTGGCCCAGGTGCTCCAGCTTTTAGTGGAGCATGTGCGTCCTGGCGTGCGGGAGAAGGAGTTGGATGAGATCGTACGCCGGGAATTCGCCCGCCGTGGCGTCATCCCCACCTTTCTGGGCTACAGGGGCTATCCGGCCACTGTTTGCGTATCCGTTAACGACGAGGTGGTCCACGGCATACCTGGAGACCGCCCCTTCCAGGAAGGGGACATCGTCAGCATAGACCTGGGGTGCACCTACAAAGGTTTTGTGGCCGATGCCGCCGTCACCGTGGGGGTGGGGCGCATAAGCCCTGAGGCGCAACGGCTTATCGACGTGACCCGGGAAGCCCTGTGGCGGGGCATCCGGGCAGCCAAGGCAGGGGCGCGGGTGGGGGCCATTGGCCATGCCATCCAGAGCTATGTGGAATCGCAGGGGTTCTCGGTGGTGCGGGAGTACGTGGGACACGGCGTGGGGAGGGAGATGCACGAGGACCCGCAGGTGCCTAACTATGGCGAACCCCATTGGGGCCCCGTCCTCCGCAAGGGGATGGTCATCGCCATCGAGCCCATGGTGAATATGGGCCACTGGCGCACCCGCCGCGACCCCGATGGCTGGACGGTGCGCACCGCCGATGGCAGCCTCTCGGCCCATTTCGAGCACACCATCGCCATCACCGATGGGGAGCCGCTAGTCCTCACCTTGCCATGAGGGGGGCATGGAGGCGTATAATTAATATTTGGCTGTCGCTGGGAGGGGAATAGGCAAGGCATGGCCAAAAAGGAGACTATCGAGGTAGAGGGCATCGTGAAGGAGGCCCTTCCCAATGCCATGTTCCGTGTGGAGCTCCCCAATGGGCATATGGTGCTGGCCCACGCCTCGGGCAAGATGCGCATGCACTTCATACGCGTCCTGCCGGGAGACCGGGTGCTGGTGGAGCTCTCCCCATATGACCTGAGCCGGGGGCGTATCACCTATCGCTTCCGCAGTGGTGAGGAGCAGTCATGAAGGTGCGGCCATCGGTGAAACGCCGCTGCGCCAAGTGCAAGGTGGTACGGCGCAAGGGCGTGGTATACATCGTGTGCGAGAACCCGCGTCATAAGCAGAGGCAGGGATAGGAGGAGTTATGCCGCGCATCGCAGGCGTTGACGTCCCCAGTGATAAGCGGGTGGACGTAGCCCTAAGCTACATCTACGGCATCGGCCGCAGCCGTGCCCTGGAGATATGCCGGGGCACGGGGGTGGACCCGGCCAAGAAGATGCGCGATCTATCGGACGAGGAGCTCTCCCGCATCCGCGAGTTCATCGACCGCAACTACAAGGTAGAGGGGGAGCTGAGGGCGGAGATCCGCCAGAATATACAGCGGCTCATTGAGATCAACTGTTATAGGGGCATCAGGCACCGCCGTGGCCTGCCGGTGCGGGGGCAGAGGACGCGCACCAACGCCCGCACCCGGAAGGGGCCCCGCAAGACGGTGGCAGGGAAGCGGCGGGCTAAGGTCAGGAAGTAGGGTGAGGACATGGCACAGCGCAAGACGGGCGGTCGCAGGCGCGAGCGCAAGAACGTCCCTGTGGGCCGGGCGTACATACAGTCCACCTTCAACAACACCATCGTCACCCTCACCGATTTGCAGGGAAACGTCATCGCCTGGGCCAGCGGGGGCACGGTGGGCTTTAAGGGGTCGCGCAAGGGCACGCCCTATGCTGCCAGTCTGGCTGCCGAGGCGGCGGCCCGCAAGGCCATGGAGCACGGCATGCGCCAGGTGGAGGTGCTGGTCAAGGGGCCGGGGGGCGGGCGGGAGCCCGCCATCCGCGCCCTGCAGGCGGCTGGGCTCCAGATCACGGCCATCAGGGATGTGACCCCTATCCCCCACAACGGTTGCCGACCGCCCAAGCGGCGTCGCATTTAGGGCAGGGGAGGAGCAAAGAGGATGGCCAGATACACCGGACCCGTGTGCCGCCTCTGTCGTCGCGTGGGCCAGAAGCTCTACCTGAAAGGGGAGAAATGCTATACAGCCAAGTGCCCCTTCGAGAAGAGGCCTTACTGGCCGGGCCAGCATGGACCCCAGCGGCGCCAGCGGCTCTCTGACCGCGGCATCCAGTTACGGGAGAAGCAAAAGGCCCGCTACATCTACGGCATGCTGGAGAGGCAGTTCCGTCGTTTCTTCGCCGAGGCCCGCCGGCAGAAGGGGCCCACGGGAGAGAACCTCATCAAGCTCCTGGAGAGGCGACTGGACAACATCGTGTACCGTCTGGGGTGGGCCTCCTCAAGGGCCCAGGCCCGGCAGATGGTGCGCCACGGCCACATCGCCGTCAATGGCCGAAAGTGCGACATACCGTCCATGATGCTGCGGCCGGGGGACGTAGTCTCCTGGACGCCTAAGGGCCAGATAACTGCCCTCTTCCAGGAGGCCAAGGAGCTTATGGGCTCCCGTGCCCTTCCCTCGTGGCTGAGCCTGGACGAGGCCCAGATGGTAGGGCGTGTGGTGGGGGAGCCGCGGCCGGAGGAGATACCCGTCCCCTTCAACACGTCCTCCATCGTGGAGTACTACTCGCGATAGTCAGGTGCAAGTGGAGGTGGGTGTGCCTTGGCCCAGCAAGAGCTTCTGGAGCTGCCGGAGATCGAGGTAAAGGAGGACAGGGCGTCCTACGCACGGGTGGAGGTGGCCCCCCTGATGCCTGGCTTTGGCATCACCCTGGGCAATGCCCTGCGCCGCGTCCTCCTAAGCTCCCTACCCGGGGCGGCTGTCACCAGGGTGCGCATCGAGGGCCTTCTGCACGAGTTCTCCACCATACGCCATGTGAAGGAGGACGCCATCGAGTTCCTCCTCAACGTCAAGCAGCTGCGTATCCGGGCTTTGGCTCCTCGCCCTGGCACCATCATCCTAGACGTGGGGGGACGCGAGGGGGAGGTTACCGCTGCCGAGCTCCGGCTGCCGGAGCACCTGGAGATAGTCAACCCCGAACAGCACCTGCTGACCCTGGACTCGCCCGAGGCGCATGTGTATGCGGAGATGACGGTGGAGATTGGGCGCGGCTTTCGCCCCGCCAGCCAGCAGAACGGCCTGCCTATCGGCGTCATCGCCGTGGACGCCGTCTTCTCCCCCGTGAGGAAGGTCAGCTATCAGGTGGAGCCTATGCGTGTGGGGCAGGCCGCCAACTACGACCGCCTCATCCTGGAGGTGTGGACGGATGGCACCATCGAGGCGGTGGAGGCCATAAGGAAGGCGGCGGACATCCTCATAGATCATTTGCGCATCGTGTCCCGCCTCGGGCGGTTTTCGGCCCCTATGGTCTCTCGTGGCATCGGCGCTGGCCTCCTCCTGACCGATGAGCAGCGCAACATGCCCATAAGCGAGCTGCGCCTCTCCATCCGTACCTATAATGCCCTCCGCCGCACAGGCATCGAGACGGTGGGCCAGCTATTGGAGCGGACGGAGGAGGAGATCCTCTCCTTGCGCAACTTCGGCCCCAAGTCCTACGAGGAGTTGCGCCAGCGGCTGGAGGAGTTGGGCATCTTGCCGGCCAGGGGGAAGGTCTCCTATGCACCTTCGGAGGGTGCCCCTGAGGTAGCCGAAGAGATGCCATTGGAGACGATGGCTGAGGAGGAGGCCGAGGAAGAGCTCCCGGCGACAGCGGCTGAGGAGGCGACAGTGGCCTCCTCGCAAGAGGTGGAGGCCGGGGCGCCAGCGGAGGCAGCGGCCCAGGTCTCCCAGGAAGAGCAGGAGGTGGACCCCCGCCTGGCCAAACTGCAGGAGCTGAAGGCCAAACTAGAGCGGGAGGAGTAGCTGATGGCCCACCAGATCGATGGCCGCAAGCTGGGGCGGCCCACCGACCACCGCCTGGCCCTCTTCCGTAACCAGGTCACCGAGCTATTGCGCCACGAGAAGATCGTGACCACTGAAGCCAAGGCCAAGGAAGTAAGGGGCCTGGCCGAGAAGATGATCACTCTGGGCAAGCGGGGCGACCTAAACGCCCGTAGGCAGGCCTTAGGCTTCATCTACGACAAGAAGGTGGTGCGCAAGCTCTTCGGGGAGCTGGCCCAGCGGTATGCTAACCGCACAGGTGGGTATACGCGCATCATCAAGCTAGGTCATCGCCAGGGAGACGGGGCCCGCCTAGTCCAGCTGGAGCTGGTGGACTCGCCTCATTCCTCCCAGAACGTCACCTGAGGTGGACGAACGCCGTATCGCCCTTCTCCTAGAGTATGAAGGAACCGCTTACGCCGGCTCCCAGCTTCAGGCCAATGCACCCACCGTGCAGGGGGCCTTGGAGGAAGCCATCTTCCGCCTCACGGGAGAGAGGACACGTATAGCCATGGCCGGACGGACCGACGCCGGGGTGCATGCCAAGGGGCAAGTGGCCTCCTTCCGCACGGGAAAACCGTTGCCCCTGCGGGCCTTCGTAGAGGGGCTCAACCACTACCTGCCCGAGGATATAGCGGTGGTGGAGGCGGCATATGTACCCCTCTCCTTCGATGTGCGACGTCGGGCCCGCCGGCGGTGGTACAGGTACTCCATCATCCTGCGTCCTGCTCGCTCCCCCCTGTGGCGACGTTTCGCTTGGCACCTGCCGGGGCCTCTGGACCTGGAGTCCATGGCCCGTGCGGCCCCCGCCGTGGAGGGGGAGCACGATTTCGCTGCCTTCACCCACCCAGCCATGGCTGGCAGGACGGTGCGACGCGTCTTCCGCTGTCGCTTATGGTGGCGTGGGGAGAAGGTTTTCCTGGACATGGAGGCTAACGCCTTCCTCCCCCAGCAGGTGCGACGGACAGTGGGGGCCCTGGTGGAGGTGGGGAGGGGGCGCCTTTCCCCCCAGGCCTTTGAGGAGATGGTGCGCAAAGGGCCACCGGGGGCTGCCTCCTGGGCTGCCCCCCCTCACGGACTGTGCCTCATGCGGATATACTATGACGAGGAGATATTCGGCCATGAACCTCAAGCGAGCCAAGACATATCAGCCTAAGGAGAGGGAGCTGGTGCCCTACTGGCATGTGGTGGACGCCCAGGGGCAGGTCTTGGGCCGCCTAGCCAGCCATGTGGCCCGTCTCCTAATGGGCAAGCACAAGCCCATCTATACACCTCACCTGCCGGTGGGGGACTACGTGGTGGTCATCAACGCTGCTAAGGTGCGCGTCACGGGAAGGAAGCTGACCCAGAAGCTTTATCGGCGGCATTCGGGCTATATGGGGGGGCTGAAGGAGATATCTCTGCGGGATATGCTAGCCCGTCACCCGGAGCGAGTCATCGAGCTGGCGGTGAAGCGCATGCTCCCCAAGAACCGCCTGGGGCGGAAGCTCCTGCGACGTCTGAAGGTATATGCCGGGCCCCAGCATCCGCACGAGGCCCAGGTGAGGTGGAGCCAGAGGCGGCTGGCCACCTCCGCCGGAGGTGAGCAGGGAGGATAGACCATGACGGTGGAGACCACTAGCGAGCTCTTCCGCGGCCCCTATGTGGAAGGGGTAGGGCGGCGGAAGACCGCCACTGCCCGGGTACGCATCTTCGAGGTCATGGGGGGCCAAGGAGGCCACATCATCGTCAATGGCCGCCCCTTCACAGAGGTGTTCCCCCGCCTGCTGCACCAGCTGCAGATCCGCCGCCCCCTGGAGCTCACGGGGACCAGCCAGCGCTTTAACGTTAGTGTGCAGGTGCGCGGCGGGGGCATATCTGGCTGGGCAGGGGCCATAGCCCACGGCCTAGCACGGGCCCTGGTGCGGTGGAATAGCGAGCTCCGACCCATCCTCAAGCAGGCGGGGCTCCTCACTCGCGACCCGCGGGTCAAGGAGCGTCAGAAGTACGGGCTCAAGCGGGCCCGCAAGGCGCCCCAGTACAGCAAGCGGTAGCCCCAATAGCCTGGGGTGCTGGCTCGCCCCCCTTTTATTGCTATTGCGGGTACTGGGCCATCCAGCTCTTGAGGCGGTCGATCTCCGGCACCGGGGTGGGGTCCACATCATTGAGGAACGACAGGTAGCAGCTGGCCAGGTCGCACAGGACGGTGGCCGAGAGCATCTGGGCGAGGGGCGAGGTTCCAGGCGCTGTCAACTCTATGGTCTCTACCCCGGCCTCCTCCGCCAGCCGACGGGTGAGGCGGTAGCGCAACTCCACGCGCGGATGGAGCCCTTCTGCCCTTATAAAGACCAAAAGGGCTAGTCTGGCCACCGCCTGGGGGATGCGGTAAGCGAGGACGGCGTTGTGGTCGGCCTCCGGCAGCTCCTCGAAGAAGGCCCAAGCCTTGGCGTTCTCGTTGAGCTGGGTCTTGAAGCGGCGGGCCACAGGGACCAGGTGTTGGGCGGCGTAGGCCGCGGGCAGCCGGCCGTGGAGGCGGCGCGCCAGGTCGCGGGCGCGGGGGTCGGGGCCGCCGGGGCCTAGGGCCTTGGCCTCCCGCTCCGCCAGGGTCAGCGCCTCTTCCACCTGGGGGCCTAGGTCGTCCAAAAGCCCCGCCTTTTGGGCTATAGCCAGCAGAGGCATAAGGCTATAGCCCAGGGCGGCGCGGGGCTGGCCCTTATAGGAGATGACGAAGGCGGGGATGCCATGCTCCTGGGCCAGGGAGAGGAGATGGCCTCCCGAGGTGATGACCACCTTGGGGACTGGAGAGGCCAAGGCCTCCTGAAAGGCGGAGATGGTCTCCTCCGTCTGGCCGGAATAGCTGGAGGCCACCACCAGCGTCGTCTCGTCCACCCATGGGGGGAGGTGGTAGCCCCGCACAGCCACCACCGGCCGCTGGCAGATGGCCGCCAGATAATCGGCGGCGATGGCGGAGCCCCCCATACCCAGGACGACCATCCCCTCCAGCCCTTTGTAGGGGAGGTGCAGGGCCAAGGCCTCTTGCCAGGCCCGCCGGCACTGGGCTGGCAGGTCCAAGATGGCCTGCAGCATGCCCCCAGGGTCGCGGGCGCCCAGGGCCTGAGGGTCGTCCAGCAGGTCCACCCTTACACCCCCACCAGACGGCGGGCGTCGGCCAGCACCCTCTGCACCTCCGCTGCCTCTCCCCGGACCTCGCTGTAGATGCGCAGAAGGGGCTCGGTGCCCGAGAGGCGGAAGATGACCCATCCCCTGTCCAGGAGAAGGCGGACACCGTCGATGGTGTCCCTCCCCACCACTTGCAGCCCTCCCACGCTAGAGGGGGAGAGGGCGTCCAGGCAGGCCTTTAGCGCCTCCCTTCGCCCTTCATCTATCTCCACATCGATGCGGTCGTAGTGGTGGGGGCCGATGCGGGAGAACAGCTCCTCCACCAGCTGGGAGGGCGTCTTCCCCCGCTTGACCATCAGATCCAAGAAGCAGAGGGCGGAGAAGATGCCGTCCCGCTCCGGCAGGTGGCCACGGAAGGCGCACCCGCCCGACTCCTCGCCGGCGATGATGGCGTCTACCTCCATCATCTTAGGCCCCAGGAACTTGAACCCCACCCCTGTTTCGTATATGGGGAGTGAGTAAGGCTGGGCCAGAGGGAAGACCATGCGGGTGGCGGTGACGGACTTGACGATGGGCCCCCGTAATCCCCGCACCTCCAGCAGGTAATAGGTGAGGAGGGCGAAGGTGCGCTGGTTGTCCAGGAAGCGACCGTTCTCGTCCACTACCCCGAGGCGGTCGCCATCGCCATCGGTGGCCAGGCCCACATGGGCGTCGTGGCGGCGGATGGCCCTGGAAAGGGGCTTTAGGTTGCGAGCTATGGGCTCGGGGTTGGCCATGCCTGGGAAGATGGGGTTACGCCCGCCCCTTATCTGCCACACCTTGGTGCGACTGCCGGCCAGGAGGCGAAGAAGGTAGCCAGCGGCGGCGCCGTGCATGGGGTCCACCACCACGCGCAGGCCGGCCCCTCTTATAGCCTCCATATCCAGGAGTTCCTCCACATGGCGGATGTAGCCGGGGGTAGGGTCGAAGTCCTGCAAAAGGCCATGGCGACGCGCCTCGTCCTGCCGGAGGCGGGGTATGCGTGCCCACTCTTCGGCAGCGGGAATGAGGGCCTCGATGCGCTGCAGGACGGGCGGGGGCGCGCTTCCGCCGTAGGAGGGGCGCACCTTAAAGCCCAGCCACCGCCAGGGGTTGTGGCTGGCTGTGATGACCACTGCCCCATCGGCACCCAACTGGAGGATGCCGTGGGCCACCACCGGCGTAGGGGTGGGGTGGGGGGTGAGGAAGACAGGTATCTGGTGGGCACAGAGGACCTCAGCCGCAGCCAGGGCGAAGTCCTCGGCGGCGAAGCGGGTGTCGTAGCCCACCACCACGCCTCGCTTTACACCCGTCTCCTCCAGATATCGGGCGAACCCTTCGGCGCAGGCGCGGACGGCATCAAAGGTATAGTCGGCGGCGATGATGCCCCGCCAACCGTCGGTGCCAAAGCGTATCCGCGTCATAGCCCTAGGGCCCTCACTTCTTCATCGGCCTCCCGGAGATCCTTTATAGTGTCCACTGCCCGCCAATAGGCGCGGCTGCGGTAGCCGTAAAGCTTGCCCTCTTGTGCCAGCAATGGGAAGGTAGTGGTCTCATGGTCACCCCGGTCGGGCAGTAGAGGGAAGATGGCAGGAGAGAGGACATAGACGCCACCGTTGATCCAAAAGGAAAGGCGGGGCTTCTCCACAAATTCCCGGATGCGGCCCTCCCGTCCCATGCGAACGATGCCGTAAGGGCTTTTAAGGGGCACTAGCATGATGGTGGCCACCGCCCCTTTGCGCCGATGGTAGGCCACCAGTCGGTCCAGGGGCTGGTTGGTGAGGATATCGCCGTTAAGGGCCACGATGGGGTCGGCGTCTGAGGGGAGGAGGGTGTGCCCCAGCTTAAGGGCTCCTCCCCGGCCCAAGGGCTTCTCCTCCACCGTGTAGCTGATGCGCAGGCCGAAGCGGGAGCCATCGCCAAAGTAGTCCTGGACCACCTCCGCCTTATAGTGGCAGAGGATGACGACGTGGGTGACGCCATACTGCTTCAGCCACCGCACCTGGTGCTCCAGGATGGGACGGCCAGCTACCTCCACCATGGGCTTAGGGCGGTCCCAAGTGTAGGGGCGTAGTCGCTCGCCCTGTCCGCCCGCGATGATAAGGGCGTGCACTCCCTCACCTCCACCATCGTTAGGCCTGAAGGGCCTTAGGGCATTTCAAGCTCGTTGAGTTAGCCCAGCTGCCCGCCGCAACGCCTCGGCCTTATCTGTGCGCTCCCAGGGCAGGTCGAGGTCGGTGCGGCCGAAGTGGCCATAGGCAGCGATGGGCCGGTAGATGGGCCGGCGGAGGTCCAAGGTGGTGATGATGCCCTTGGGGCTGAGGTCGAAGTGCTGGCGCACCATCTCCACCAACCCACCGTGGTCGAACTTATGGGTGCCGAAGGTCTCCACCGACACGGCCACTGGCTGGGGATGGCCAATGGCGTAGCACAGCTCCACCTCCACCCGCTCCGCCAGGCCGGCGGCTACCAGGTTCTTGGCCACCCAGCGGGCGGCGTAGGTGGCCGACCTGTCCACCTTGGATGGGTCTTTGCCGGAGAAGGAGCCGCCCCCATGGCGGGCAGCAGAGCCGTAAGTGTCCACGATGTTCTTGCGGCCTGAGAGGCCCGTGTCCGCCGCCGGCCCCCCTAGGATAAAGCTGCCGCTGCGGTTGACATGGATATCGGTCTGGGAGTCCAGCCAATGGCCTAGGACAGGCCTTATCACCTTTTCGATGACATCGGCCCGTATGCGCTCCTGGGTGATGGGCCCAAGCTCATCCCGCTCGTCGTGTTGGGCAGCGACCACCACCGCTGCCGCCCGCTTGGGCTCGCCGTAGGAGTACTCGATGGTCACCTGGGACTTACCATCAGGGCGCAGGTAGGGGATGATGCCTTTCTTGCGGCATTCGGCCAGACGCATGCAGAGGCGGTGGGCCAACATGATGGGCAGGGGCATCAGCTCCGGCGTCTCGGTGCAGGCGAAGCCGATCATGATGCCCTGGTCGCCGGCCCCCTCGTCCTCGCCCACAGCCTTGGCGATCTCCGGCGCCTGTCGCTTGATGGAGACGATGATGCCACACGAGTCGGCGTCGAACTGATACTCAGGCTTGGTGTAGCCCACCTCCCGGATGACGCGGCGGGCTACATCGTCGTAGTTGATGTAGTGCGTGGTGGTGATCTCGCCAAGGATGACCACGAGGCCGGTGGTGGCCGTCACCTCACAGGCCACGTGGGCGCTGGGGTCATGCTCCAGGATCTCGTCCAAGATGGCGTCGGCGATCTGGTCGCACAGCTTGTCGGGGTGTCCTTCGGTAACGGACTCCGCCGTCATAAGTACCGATGGTGCGCTCATAAGGGTCAGCGCCATCCCTTACCTCCCAGTCGTAATTATGATCATGTGCCTTCTTCCCAGCTGGAGAGATAACGTCGTTGCTCATCCGTGAGCTCGTCGATGGTGATGCCCATAGATGCTAGCTTAAGGCGGGCCACCTGCTCGTCCAGCTCGCGAGGGACATCGTAGACGCCGGGGGACAGCCTCTCCTCCCTGGTGGCCAGATATTCCACCGCCAAGGCCTGGTTGGCGAAGCTCATGTCCATGACGCTGGCGGGATGGCCTTCAGCGGCTGCCAGGTTGATGAGCCGTCCCTCCGCTAGCAGGTAGAGGCGGCGGCCGTCGCGGAGCCGGTACTCGTCCACGTGGGGGCGTATTCGCCTCTTCTCCTGGCTCATGGCCTCCAGAGCGGGGATGTTGATCTCCACGTTGAAGTGGCCGGAGTTGGCCAGGATGGCCCCGTCCTTCATGAGCTCCAGGTGGGGGCGGTCGATGACGTTGACATCGCCGGTGAGGGTGATGAAGATGTCCCCCACCTTGGCCGCCTCGGCCATGGGCATGACCATGAAGCCATCCATGGCCGCCTCCAGGGCCCGCACTGGGTCCACCTCGGTGACCACCACCTGGGCCCCAAGGCCGCGGGCGCGCATGGCTACGCCCCGCCCGCACCAGCCATAGCCAGCCACCACCACCTTCTTCCCGGCCCACAGGATGTTGGTGGCCCGGGTGATACCATCGATGGTGCTCTGGCCCGTGCCATAGCGGTTGTCGAACAGGTGCTTGGTCTGGGCCTCGTTGACGGCGATGATGGGGTACAGGAGGACACCCTCACGCGCCATGGCCCGCAGGCGGATGACGCCGGTGGTGGTCTCCTCGGTGCCGCCCAGCACCTGCCGCGCCAGGTGGGGCTGCTCCTTGTGGAGGGTGGTGACCAGGTCAGCCCCATCGTCCATGGTGATGTGGGGGATGATAGCCAAGGCGCGGCGTATGTGTTGGTAATAGGTGGCCTCGTCCTCCCCCCTTATGGCGAAGACGGAGATGCCATATTCCTGAACCAGGGCGGCAGCCACATCGTCCTGGGTGGAGAGGGGGTTGGAGGCGCATAGGGCCAGCTGCGCCCCTCCGTCCCGCAGGCAGAGGGCCAGGTTGGCCGTCTCAGTGGTGATGTGTAAGCAGGCAGCGATGCGAACCCCTTCTAGGGGCCTTTCGCGGGCGAAGCGCTGGCGGATAAGGCCCACCACCGGCATCTCCCTTGCCGCCCACTCGATGCGCTTCACGCCCTCTTGGGCCAGGGAGAGGTCGCGCACATCGTGATCCACCGTTGGGCGAGCCATGGTGCCTCCAAGGTTTCATAATATGACGATCTCGGCCCCCTGGTCACCCCCTCGCCGACGGGCGATGAGCCGCCGCACCAAGGGCAGAAGCCCTACCAGGTCACGCCTAAGGGCCGGCGTCTCGTATAGGGTGCACTCCACACGGTACCCCAGGCGGCGATAGGCGGCGATGGCTGGGAGGTTTTGGGAGTCCACCGTCAGGTAGACTTGTGGGCACATGTCCAGCAGGTGGCGGGTCACCGCCCCCGTCACCAACGTGGCCAGGCCGCGGCCGCGGAAACGGGGATGGGTGAAGACGTTGCCCACCACTGCCACCCCTTCCTCGGGGGCGACCACGTGGGTGCCGGCGATAGCCACCAGCTTGCCATCCCACATCCCCCCGTAGTATATGCCTTCATCGATGACAGAGGGAGGGTAGGCAGTAGCGCTGCCTTCAGCGCTGTACAGGCGGTTGATGGCTGCCACGTCCCTGCCACTGAGGCGCATCACCTCCACCTTGGGCACCGGTGGGGGAGGGGTGAAGCTTTCTGCGTCCACCCGCATCCGCAACATGAGGTGCTGCTGGGAGAGGGAGAAGTGGCGTTGGGCCACCGCCAGGTGGTGCGTCTGCAGGGAGAGAAAGGTCCAGCGGGGCCCAGGGTGGAGGCGTAGAAGGGCCTCCAAGGGGCCTTCATCCCCCAGGGTGAGGGTGAGGGGTGTGGGCTCGGTGTGGGCGTAGAACAGGAGGGCCCACCTCTCCTCCCCCTGGGCCAGGAAATAGCGGCTGCGGGGAAAGAGGCGGGGGGAGAGGTGGGCCATGGCCAGGGCTGCATAGGCCTGGTGGGCTAGGAGTAGGGAGCGGATAAGATCCCTATCCTTCAACCACCGCACCACATACGTGGCGGGACGATGCTCCAGCGAGACGGCCTCTTTCACCCGCGCTCCCCCGGCGGCAAATACCTCTGGATTAAGGGGCGAAGGCGCTCCACGGTCTCCCTGGGCACCAGCTGCCAGGGCGTCACCAGGGCGTCGCGGAGGGCGTTGGGGCAGGGGCAGCTGCGCTCCCGTGGCAGGAGAGGGATGAGCTGGCGCAGCACCTGGCGGGACATGGCCACTCCCCGTTGCAAGTTGCTCAGGATCATCTCCGCCGTGACGTCTTCGTGGTGAGGGTGCCACACGTCGTAGTCGGTGACCACCGCCAGGGTGGCATAGCACATCTCCGCCTCCCGCGCCAGGCGGGCCTCAGGCAAGGCCGTCATGCCGATGATGTCCGCCCCCCATGAGCGATAGAGGCGGGATTCGGCCCTGGTGGAGAAGGCTGGCCCTTCGATGACCACGTAGGTGCCGCCATCGTGGACGGTGGCGCCTGCCTGGCGCGATGCCTCCACCAGGGCGCGGCGCAGGAGGGGGCAGAAGGGGTCGGCCAAGGCGATGTGGGCCACCAGCCCTTGGCCGAAGAAGGTGCTTGGTCGCCCCCGGGTACGGTCGATGAGCTGGTCGGGCACCACCAGGTGGAGGGGGGCCAGCTCCTCCCGCAAGGATCCCACCGCCGAGACGGCCACCACCATCTCCACCCCTAGCAGCTTGAGGGCATAGATGTTGGCCAGGTTGGGAAGCTCCGAGGGCAAGATGCGGTGCCCCCGCCCGTGCCGCGGAAGGAAGGCCACCTGCTCACCGCCTAAGGTGCCAAGGACGATGGTGTCGGAAGGGGGGCCGAAGGGGGTCTCTAGGAGTACCTCCTCCACGTGGGAGAGCTCTTCCATCTGGTAGAGGCCACTTCCGCCGATGACTGCCAGGCGGGCCCGCTTCTCAACCATGGGAGACCTCCGGCAACGACATGAGAGCTGGCAGGGACTCCCCATAAGGGGGATAGGCCACCCCCCGCTCGGTGACGATGGCCGTCACGAGGTGGGCGGGGGTGATGTCGAAGGCTGGATTGAGGGCCTCCACGCCGGGTGGCGCTACAGGTAGCCCCATGACCGTGCGAACCTCCTCAGGGGACCGCTCCTCGATGGGTATGGCGGCGCCTTGAGGGCATGATAGGTCGATGGTGCTGGTGGGGGCAGCGACGATGAAGGGGACACCATGCTCCTTGGCCAGCACGGCCAGGACATAGGTGCCGATCTTGTTGGCCACGTCGCCGCTGCGGGCGATGCGGTCGGCCCCCACTAACACTGCCTGGGCTAGGCCTCGGGCCAACAGGAGGCCCACTGCCCCGTCCACCACCAGGGTGCAGGGGATGCCATGGCGTGTGAGCTCCCAGGCCGTCAGCCGTGCACCCTGTAGGAGGGGACGGGTCTCCGTGAGGTAGACGTGGGAGATGCGCCCCATCTCCCACGCGGCCTTGACAATGCCCAAGGCGGTGCCGTAGCCCCCGGTGGCCAGGGCGCCCGTGTTGCAGTGGGTGAGGACCGCTGCACCCTCCGGGAGGAGGAGGGCGCCCTGGCGGGCCAGGCGCAGGTCATCCTCGGTCTGTTGATGATGCAACGCCTGCGCCTCGGCCACCACCACCGACTGGGCCTCGTGGGGAGTGGTGCAGGCACGGGCTTTGCCCAGGAGGCGCTTCACGGCCCAAGAGAGGTTGACGGCCGTGGGGCGGGTGGCTCTCAGCTCCTCTGCTGCGTCCTCGAGAAAAGCTAGAAAGGCATCCATGTCCTTCGTGGGGGCGTGGAGGGCGGCCAGGGCCAGGCCATAAGCAGCAGCGATGCCAATAAGGGGCGCTCCCCGCACTCGCAGGGCCCTAATGGCCTCCGCCACCTGGCGGTGGTCCCTCAGCTCCAGGTGCCGCTCCTGGTGGGGCAGCAGGGTCTGGTCGAGGATGCGCACCCTATCGCCCAGCCAGGCTATGGGTTCCATGGCTCTTTTCACATTATGCCACTCCGCCAACAAGGGTGATAAAATGGCGCAGATCCCCTTATGGGGGAGGTGAAAGGATGAGCCGTCACGCGTCCCTTAAGGAGAAGGTCGCATCAGAGGTGGATGTCCGCCGCCATGAGCTGGTGGACCTGAGCCTCCGTATCCACGGGCATCCGGAGACGGCCTTTCAAGAGCGGCAGGCTTGCCGCTGGCTGTCCGATTACCTGGAATCCCATGGCTTCCGGGTAGAGAGGGGGATATGCGGGCTGGAGACGGCCTTTCGGGCCACTTATGGCTCGGGAGGCCCCCACATCGCCTTCCTGGCGGAGTACGATGCCCTGCCGGGCATAGGCCACGGCTGTGGACATAATATCATAGGCACAGCGTCGGTGGGGGCAGGGGTAGCGGTGCGGCCGGCGGTGGAGGCCTTGGGAGGCACCGTTTACGTGATAGGCACGCCGGCGGAGGAGGTGGCGGGGGGCAAGGTCATCATGGCCCAGCGGGGTGCCTTCGATGGCCTGGACTGCGCCATGCTGGTGCACCCCGGCTCTGCTAATGCCGTGGTGACCCGTGCCTTGGCATGCATCGAGCTGGAGGTGGAGTTCTTGGGGAGGCCGTCCCATGCCGCCGCCGCGCCAGAGGCGGGCCTCAATGCCTTGGACGCCATGATCATATCCTTCGCCTCCCTGGGGCTTTTACGCCAGCAGGTGCGGGACGGGGCCCGCATCCACGGCATCATCACCGATGGCGGACAGGCGGTAAACGTCATTCCCCACCGCACGGCGGCCTCCCTTTTGGTGCGGGCACCGGAGGACGACTATTTGGAGATTCTGCGGGAGAAGGTCCTCTCCTGCTTCCGGGCGGGGGCGGAAGCCACCGGCTGTCAGCTGCGGTTCCGTTGGGGGGAGGAGACGCGTTACATGACCATGCGCACCAATATGGTCCTAGCCCAACTCTTCCAGGCCAACTTTGAGGCCCTGGGCCGAAGAGTGGGGGGTGGGGAGAGGCGAGCCCTGGGCTCCACCGACATGGGTAACGTGAGCCACATGCTCCCAGCCATCCACCCCACCATCGCCGTGGCCCCGCCGGAGGTCGCCATCCACACCGAGGAGTTCCGGGAGTACGCTGCCTCCGAGGAGGGGCATCGTGCCCTGCTGGACGCCGCCAAGGCCTTGGCCATGACCTGCGTGGATCTTTTGGCCGACCCCGACATCCTGAGACAGGCCTGGGAGGAGTTCCGGGGCGGCTAGACGCTCAGCTGGCGCAGGGCCTCCAACATGCCCGAGCGGGCCGCCTCCCGCGCCACCCTAAGAGCGGAGCGAATGGCGTGAGCGTCGCTCCGGCCATGGGCCACGAACACAAGGCCGTCCACCCCCAGCAAGGGGCCAGCGCCATACTCCCGCCAGCTGGTGCGATGCAGGAGTTCCAGCACCGATGGGGCTACCACCGCCCCCGCCGCCACCAGGAAGGGGAGGGCAGGAAGGACTAGGGGCAGGGCCAGGAGATTTCGCCGGCGGCCCGCCAACGCCTGGCGGGCCATGTCCTTCATGAGCTCCACCATCCCCTCCATGGTCTTGATGACTACATTACCTGTGAACCCATCGGTGACCACCACGTCTGCAACGCCGCGGGTGATGTCCTTGCCCTCCACGTTGCCCACGAAGTTGAGGCCTGAGCCCTTGAGTAGGCGGTGGGCCTCCTGGGCCAGGGCGTTGCCCTTCACCTCCTCCTCGCCGATGTTGAGGAGTCCCACCCTGGGCCGCTCCACCTTCCAGACCCTCTCCATATAGGCGGCGGCCATCTGGGCCCACTGCAGGAGATAATGGGGCTTGGCGTCGGCGTTGGCCCCCACGTCCAACAGGAGAACCACCGGCCTGCCCACGGGCATGACGGCAGCCAGGGTGGGACGCTCGATGCCGCGGATGCGCCCAAGATACATGATGGCAGCGGCCATCACCGCCCCTGTGTTGCCGGCGGAGACGAAGGCTTGGGCCCTGCCTTCCTTCAGCAGCCGGAGGCCCACGGCGATGGAGGAGTCCCGCTTGCGCCAGGCAGCCCGCGCTGGCTCCTCGTCCATGCCGATGACCTCGCTGGCCGCCACCACCTCCAGCCCCGGCGGCAAGGCGCCATGCCTGGCTAGCTCGGCTTCCACCTCCTGGGGCCGGCCCACCAGGGCCACCCTCATCCCCATCTGGCGACAGGCCATCACCGCCCCCGCCACCGTCTCCCTAGGGGCGTGGTCACCCCCCATGGCGTCCAAGGCTACCACCGGCTCCCCCATGCCCTCACCTCCAGCCCCATCCTAAGGGTCCCCAGCCCTTGACACCACCCTCCACCGCGTGTTAGCCTGTCCCCATCGGATAGTGTCATGATGACACTAAATGAGGTGGGAGCATGGGGATTGAGGCCCGGGCCTTACCCCTCCTGACGGAGGAGGACCTGCTCAATGAGGCCATGGAGTGTCCCACGGGGAGGCCCTTGGAGACACGGCCTCTGGCCGAGGAGCCGGCCTTCGCCTTCTGGCAGAGGGACATACCGCAGGAATATTGGCGCCTCACCGCCGAGGAGCTCAAGGAGCGCATCGCTCGCGCCCGCCGTATCTTGGGGGAGAGGTGTGTGGTGTTGGGCCATCACTACCAGCGGGAGGACATCATCCAGTTCGCCGACGTGCGGGGCGACTCCTTCAAGCTGGCCCAGTGGGCGGCCCAGCGGGCGGAGGCGGAGTTCATCGTCTTCTGTGGCGTCCACTTCATGGCCGAATCGGCCGACATCCTCTCGCGGCCCCACCAGAAGGTCATCCTCCCCAACATGTCCGCCGGTTGCTCCATGGCCGACATGGCCGACCCGGAGGACGTCTATGCCTGCTGGGAGGAGCTGCAGGAGTTGGCCCTGGGCCACATTATGCCCGTAACCTATATCAACTCTGCGGCTGCCCTTAAGGCCTTCTGTGGCCGTCATGGCGGCATCGTCTGCACCTCTTCCAACGCCAAGAAGATCCTCCAGTGGGCCATAGAACGGGCGGACAAGATCCTCTTCTTCCCCGACCAGCACCTGGGGCGCAACACGGGCCTCAAGTTGGGCCTATCTTTGGAGGAGATGCCCGTCTGGGACTATACCCTCCCGTACGGCAGCCTTGGGGGCAACCGTGAGGAGGCCCTGCGAAGGGCCAAGATCATCCTTTGGAAGGGCCACTGCTCGGTACACCAGCGGTTCACCGTGCAACAGATAGAGGAGGCCCGGCGCCGCTACCCCGATGTCAAGGTCATTGTCCACCCCGAGTGCCGCATGGAGGTGGTGCAGGCGGCGGACATGGACGGCTCCACTGAGTTCATCGCCCGCACCATCCAGGAGGCACCTCCCGGCAGCAAGTGGGCGGTGGGCACGGAGATCAACCTCGTCTCCCGTTTGGCGCGGGAGAACCCCGACAAGATAGTCTTCTGCCTAGACCCCGTGGTGTGCCCCTGCTCCACCATGTACCGCATCCACCCGGCCTATCTCTGCTGGGTGCTGGAGGAGCTGGCCCAAGGGCGCATCGTCAACCAGGTGAAGGTGGACGAGGAAACGGCCCACTGGGCGCGAGTGGCCCTGCAGCGCATGCTAGAGGTCAGTTGAAGGCCCTAAAATGGAGGGGGAGGCATGAAGAGGTGGGTGAGATACGCCCCCACTCCCGCCTCATCGGCCGCCGCCTCATCCTCCGGCGGGTGAAGGAGCTAGCCCGCCAGATTGAGCAAGACTACCAAGGGAAGCATCCCCTCCTGCTAGGGGCCCTCAAGGGCAGCTTCGTCTTCTTGGCCGACCTAGTGCGGCAGCTCCGTATGCCGGTGGAGGTAGACTTCATCGGCGCCGCTAGCTATGGCCACCGCACCGCCTCCAGTGGGGAGGTCAACATATATCATGAGCCCCGCCTCCCCATCGGAGGCCGACACGTCATCCTGGTGGAGGACATCGTGGACACGGGGGCGACCCTGGCCCAGGTGGTGCGCTATCTCCAAGGGAAGAAGCCGGCCAGCTTGCGCATCTGCGCCCTGTTGCGCAAGATGAAACCCGGCCAGCATGAGGTGGAGGTCCACTATCTGGGCTTCCAGGTGCCAGACCAGTTCCTGATAGGCTATGGTCTAGACTGTCAGGAGCAGTTCAGGCACCTGCCCGATATATGGACAGTGAAGGGGGTGGAGCCATGATGGAGGACTACCTGGCGCACATGCCCCAGATCATGGCCGCGGCCAGGGGTGAGATCCCTGGCGACCTTTTGTTGCGCAACGCCCGCATCGTCAACGTCTTCACCTCGGAGGTGGAAGAGGGGGACGTGCTTATCAAGGAGGGCTACATCGCGGCCGTGGGGCGAGAGGAGTATGGGGCCCAGGAGGTGGTGGACCTGGGCGGGGCCTACCTGTTGCCGGGGTTCATCGACGGGCATGTGCACCTGGAGAGCTCATACTTGTACGTAGACCAGTACGCGCGGGCGGTGGTGCCCCGTGGCACCACGGCCGTAGTTACCGACCTACATGAGCTGGCCAACGTGGCCGGTCTGCGCGGCCTCCGTCGCTACCTGCGGGATGCCCGCCCCCTGCCCTTGGACGTCTTCCTTATGGTGCCCTCCTGCGTCCCCGCCACCTTCGACCTGGAGACCTCGGGGGCCGTCCTGGGCCCGCGGGAGATCAGGCGGGCCCTCAGGTGGCCGGAGGCCATCGGCCTAGGGGAGCTTATGAACTTCCCAGGGGTCATCCACGGCCATCGTGCTTGCCTGGACAAGGTGGAAGCGGCCTGGGGCTCGGTGCTGGACGGACACGCCCCCAAGGTGCGAGGCAAGGACCTCAACGCCTACCTGTGCGCTGGCCCTCGCTCTGACCATGAGACCACCCAGTTGGAGGAAGGGTGGGAGAAGGTGCGCCGGGGCATGTATCTCATGATCCGCGAGGGCACCACCGAAAAGAACCTGGAGGAGCTCCTGCCCTTGGTCTCCGACGACACCTATCCCAGGTGCATGCTGGTGGTGGACGACCGCTCCTGCCGTGACCTCCTGCAGGACGGAGACATCGATGCCGTGGTGCGCAAGGCGGTGCGCCTGGGCCTGCGTCCCATTCGGGCCGTGCAGATGGTGACCATTGTCCCCGCCACTCACTTCCGTCTCCGGCACCATGGGGCAGTGGCCCCAGGTTATGTGGCCAACCTCCTGGTGGCCGACGACTTGTATGACCTGCGCCCACGCCAGGTCTACTACCGGGGCCAGCTGGTGGCCCAGGATGGCCACCCCCTCTTCCAGGGCGTGAGGCGCATACCCCGTTGGCTCACCCGCACGGTGCGGCCGGCGCCCATCACCGCTGCCGCTTTCCGTCTGAGGGCTCGCCCTGGCCCCCTGCCAGTCATCGAGATCGTCCCCCGCCAGATCATCACGCGGCGGGTGGAGGCTGAGCTCCCTAGGGATGCCGAGGGCCACGTCCTGCCCGACCTGCAGCAGGACATCGTCAAGTTGGCAGTGGTGGAGCGACACAAGGGCACAGGCAACGTTGGGGTAGGGATGGTGAAGGGGTTCGGGCTCCAGAGGGGAGCCATCGCCTCCTCCTTCGCCCACGACTCTCACAACATCGTCATCGTGGGGGTCTCCGACGACGATATGCTGTTGGCTTGTCAGGAGATCTGGCGGATGCAGGGAGGTCTGGTGGCGGTGGAAGGAGGCAGGGTGTTGGCCTCCCTTCCCCTGCCCATCGCTGGCCTCATGTCGCCCCGTCCCTTAGAAGAGGTGGCCCGTGGTCTCGAAGAGGTGGAGAAGGCGGCACAGCATCTGGGGGTGAGGGTGCCTGCCCCCTATGCCATCCTCTCCTTCTTAGCCTTGCCCGTCATCCCCGACCTGCGGGTCACCGACAGGGGTTTGGTGGACGTGGTGGCCGCCCGCGTGGTCGACCTGGCGGCCTAGGTGGCCCCTCTGGTCGTTGCAGAGCCGCGTCCTTAAGATGATAGCTCAAGGGCCATGCGTTGGGATTTCATAAGAAAGGTGAGGCTGCCGGAGGTGCGTGGGGCTCTCTTCCTCACCTCCATGCCCGGGCGTCAGCGGCCCCTGGAGGGAGACGTGACCCGGGCGGCCGGCCTGAAGATATCCCTCTTCGTATCCCTCTCCCCGTGGGAGGAGGTGGAGGAGAAATCCCCGCGATATGCTGAGGCCATCGCTCAGGGCACCCTGCCGTGGCCAGTGGAGTTCTTCCCCATCGAGAACGGGGATGTGCCCCGCGACTTAACGGCCTATCGCGCCTTTGTGCGAAACCTGGCCCGCCGACTGCAGGAGGGGGAAAGGGTCCTCCTCCATTGTGCTGGTGGGTTGGGGCGCACGGGCATGGTGGCCATGAGCGTCCTCCTGGAGCTGGGCCTCCCCTACGAGGAGGCCGAGTCGCGGGTGCTGGCCGCCGGTTCCTCCCCCGAGACGCCTGCCCAATGGGAGCTGGTGCGGCGTCAGGCGGCTGGTGAGCTATGAGCCAAGAGGGGCTGGGGCTTCATCCCGCCCATCTGCGTAGGCTGGCGGAGCAGGCCCTTATGGAGGACCGGGCCTATGAGGACCCCACCACTGCCGCCCTGGTGCCCGAGGGCCAAAAAGGGAGAGGGGTCCTCTTGGCCAAGGCGGAGGGGGTGGTGGCGGGCCTCCCGGTAGCCGAAGCAGTCTTCTTGGCCCTCGACCCCTCCCTGCGGTTCCATGTGGTGGTGGAGGACGGGGCGCGGGTGTCTCCCGGCCAAAGGGTGGCTGTGGTGGAGGGCTCCCTCTCCCCTATCCTGCGGGCGGAGCGCACGGCCCTCAACTACCTTCAGCGTCTCTCCGGCATCGCCACCCTCACCGCCCGCTTTGTAGAAAGGCTTAAGGGCACAGGGGTCGTCCTGCGGGACACCCGCAAGACTACCCCGGGCCTGCGCACCCTAGAGAAGTACGCCGTGCGCATAGGAGGGGGTAAGAACCATCGCCTCCACCTGGCCGATGGCATCCTCATCAAGGACAACCATCTGCAGGCCCTGCGGGCCCGTGGCCTGGGCATCGCCGATGCCGTGCGTCTGTGCCGGGAGGCCTACCCCCATCTGCCTCTGCAGGTGGAGGTGACCTCCCTGGAAGAAGCGCACGAGGCGTTGGCGGCAGGGGCTCAGGCCCTTCTGTTGGACAACATGCCCTTGGAGGAGATGCGACAGGTGGTGGCTGTGGCCCAGGGGCGCGTCATCCTGGAGGCGTCCGGGGGCATTACCTTGGACAACGTGCGCGAGGTGGCTGCCACCGGCGTGGACTACATCTCGGTAGGAGCCATCACCCACTCGGCACCTGCTCTCGACATAAGCTTGGAAGTGGAAATATGAGGGGGGTTCTCCCCTGGACGAATGTCGCTGGGGCACGAGGGACGCTTGCCCGTGTCCAGAGTTGGGGCTAAAATCCTATATTGGCGCTGCGGGGTGGTGTAACGGTAGCACACCTGGCTCTGGACCAGGAGGTTCTAGGTTCGAATCCTAGCCCCGCAGCCATTTTTTATTTGCCCATGGCCACCGCTTGCAGGAGGGAGGCCAGGGCGGCGAAAGCGGGATGGTAGGCCTCTGCCACCAGCCGATGGCTGTAAGGTGGTAGCCACACTTCCAAGTGTTCCAGCCAGAACTTCCGCCGCGCCTCGGCGCAAGTCTGGGCCCCTTCGCCGTCGCCTGCAAGGCGGGCATAGGCCTCCTTAACGCAGAGGAGGGCCACAAACTCCAGCTCCGCCCCCAGGTGGTCAGGCTTCTCCCCGTGCGTCCGGAAGCCGAAGGCCCGGTAGAAGCCAGCGATGTCGGCTAGCTCGCGCATGCTCCCCTGAGATCCCTTGGGCAGGTAGCTGGTCTCATACGGGGGGACGCGATTCTGGAGGAAGAGACGGGTATACTCTCCTTGGAGGCCTTCTGGGTCTTGCTGGCAAGCATCCACCAGATTCTGCAAGGCCGCCAAGGCTCTTTCGTTGCCGAGGCGTCGGAGGACGGTTCGCAGCTCCCGCACCAGGCCGGGTTGGGGTGGTAGAGGGGCGGGAGGGGCCAGCAGGCGGGCACACAGGCCATATGCTTTGCCCAGCAGGATGAGCCGCTCCGCCTCCTCCACCGTGTTCACGGCCTATGCCTCCAGGGTGAGGCGCCCCAGCTGGGTGATGGACTTGCGCGCGCCCCGGTCTTTGGCCGAGCCCATCCAAAGGGCGAAGGCGAGGGAATACATCTTGCCGGGGGAGAGGGGTATCTCGCCATCATCGGCAGCGGTCAGGGGCCGGCCAATGGCCACCAGCCAGCGCCCATCCTGCCACACCCCTTTCCCTACGGCGTTTTGGGTGGGGAAGGGCTCCAACGTGCCAGGGCCGATGCCCATGAGCTTCTGCACCGGCGTTGCCTTCTCTGGTTGAGAGAGGGGATTGCCCACCGCCCAGCCAGGCAGCCATATACGGGCGCCTGCGGGGTAATCTTGCGGCTTGGGGGGCCAGGGTCCCTTGGCCAAGGGCGGGTAATACTCAAAGGTGACGTTGGGGAAGGCCACCTCCAGGTCCTGGAACCCCTCGTCCATGTCCTTCTGCCAGTCGGCCCGCCACTGCATGATGGTCACCGGCGCCTCCTTGGTGCCCATGAACCAAAGGGATTCGGGGGCTGGGTAAGGGCCCAGGAAGACGGCACAGGCGTCCCTGAAATCGGTGATCCTGATGCTCAGTTGGTCGTGGCTATCGTCAGGCCAGTGCAGGCGGAAGGCGATCTGGCTGCCGTCGTGAAGGGCCCGCACCCTTATGGACGCCACCGCCGGCTCCCGTCGGAAGGGCATTATGACCATCTGGCCGGTAAGGGCCACCTCCACCTCCTCGGCCTTTCCCCAAAGGGAGGAGAGGGGGTCGGTGGCCGGCACTGGTTGGGCGATGCGCCTCGCTACCACCTCGGGCACTTCTTGGCGCTGGGCACCCCCGCGTGTGGCCTGCAGGACGCCATAGGCCAGACCTCCGGCGCCAGCGGCCGCCGCTGCCGCGCCAATCAGGAACCCGCGGCGGGAAATGCGCCCCTGCCCCTTGCTCTGGGTCATGCCCCCACCTCCTCAAGTGATGTTGTAGCGGTACGCCCCTACCTTGTCGTCTAGCGGGGGGCGCACCACGATGGGCTCCTTCAAGGGGACCCGCACGATCTCCTGGCCCTTCTCGTCGTAGCCCATGGCCTGGCCACCAGCCACCCTGAACTTGTAGATAAGGCGGTCGGTGGACACGGCCAACAGCAAGACCCCCAAGAGCTCGGGGTCCTGGCCCTCCATAGCCTTCTTGTATGCTGCTATGGCCCTCTCCACGCCAGGGCCGAAGAGCATCTTGAGGAAGCGGACATTACCCACGTGGACAGGCGGTATGTAATAGACGTTGGGCTCCAGGCCCAACTGGGGAAGAAGGGGTAGGGCCACCTTGCGCACGTGCACCAGGAAGTCCATGGGATTTTCGGGGTCAGCCTGCTCAGGGGTGTGGATGAAGCCCACGGTCCGGATCTTGCCGATGCAGGTGCGCATACACCGAGGCTGATATCCCCTCTCCACTGCCGGGAAGCAGAAGATGCACTTCTCGGCGATGCGGGTCACGTGGTTATAGAAGACCTTCTTATAGGGGCAGGCCAGTACGCACTCCCGATAGCCACGACATCGCGCTTGGTCCACCAGGACGATGCCGTCTTCCCGCCGCTTATAGATGGCCACCCGTGGGCAGGCCGCCAAGCAGGCAGGGTAAGTGCAGTGGTTGCAGATGCGCGGCAAGTAGAAGAACCAGAGGTCATGGGGCAGGCGGATATAGAACTTGTCCTCGTTCAGGGGGGCGTTGGTCTCATCCTCCCCGCGGTTGGGATAGGCGTAGTCCAGGTCCTCAGGTAGGTATCCCAGCACCCGCTCCCCTGGCGGGGCGGCCTCGAAGATGGTCTTCCCCTGATAGACGCCGTTCTCCCATCGCTGGGGGCCCAACATCTGCAGGATGCGCACGTCCCAGGCGAGAGGGTATGAGCCCCAGGGCTTGGTCTCCACGTTGTTCCAGAACATGTATTCCTGGCCTTTGCCCGATGTCCAGGTGGTCTTGCAGGCCATGGTGCAGGTCTGGCAAGCGATGCACTTGTTGGTGTCGAAGACGGCTCCCACTTGTCGTTGCGGACGGGAACCCTCGTACCAATAGTCCATCTCGCGGCCGATCTGCCAGTTATAGACCTTAGGCATGGCCTCACGCTCCTTCGATGAACTCGCCCCGCAGGTAGCGGCGGAAGGGCTCCGACTCGTATGTGGGGCGGAACCCCTTGGCCGCTGGGCTCCACAGGCCGCTGCCGTCCTCGCCCCCCGGCTCCGCGCGCTGGATCTTGACGAAGCTCTCTTTGGGGGCGCCGTTGGCGCAATGGACATCGGCCTCGAACCCCTTGCCGATCCTCTGGCCAGAGACGTCCTTCCGCACCAGGCTGTCGGTGAGGAGGGTGGGCCTTAGCCAAGCCCTGGTGATGGACTGGTGGCTGCCCCGGCGGTAACCGGCCTGATAGCCGGTGCGGGGGTTCCTGGCCAGGCCATCGGGCCGCGTCTGCTGGCCCTCCACGCTGCCATGGGTAGCTATGTAGAAGTGGAACCAACTGCGGGCCACGCCTGGAGCGATGCTGGGGTAATAGCGGACCCGCACCAGCCAGCGGAACACCTCCCGGTCCTCCGCCTTTCCTTCGTGGCCCACGAAGGGGCGGTCGGAGGGATCACCATCACACCACACGTAATCGCCGTCCTCCACCCCCAGCGCTTTGGCATCCTGAGGGTGGAGGTCGATGTAGCCCTCCCCCACCCAAGGCTTGCGCTTATCATGGCGGTAGAAATCACCGAAGGGGCCCCAGTAGACCACGTCCAGGTCGCTGCCTCCAGCGGTGGAGTGACAGGCGTGACGATACTTGGGGGTGATGAGGACGTGGGTGTAGCCCTCCTTGCGCAGGGGATGCTCGCTCTTCAGCAGCTCCTCAGGGGTGCGGACCACGTTGCGGACCTGGCGCACCTCCACTCGCAGGTCGTTGGGGTCTAGGCCGTAGCTCTGGGGCCCCTTGGGCCGGATGGCGGGGTGGGGGCGGGCTAGGATAACGTTGGGCTCGTGGTGGGTGCCGTCCACCGGCTCCCGCACCACCGGCAGGTTCTCACCGTATTCGATGAACTCGTCCTCCTCCCGATAGAACTCCAGGCGGCCCGTTTTGTTGTACCAGGGCTTGCTCTCGTTGGTCTGCTCCCAACCGACGATGCGGGGGCTGGTCCTGGTCATGAGGTAAAGGGGTATGCCCTGGCGGCAGGACTCCAACAGTTCCCGGAAGGAGTAGCCGCTGGTGGCGTTGCCAGCCCTGAACACCCGGTCGATGTATACCTCCACCTGCCCCTGGTGGACGAAGTGCCAGTAGTCGTGGAAGCGGCGGTCGCCAGTGAGCTCCGCCAGCTTACGAGCGATGCCTGCCCAGACCTGCACGTCGTCGCGCGTATCGTACAGACGGGGCAGGGGTGAGGGGGGCCAACACTGGAGGAAGGGATTGGTCACGGCGGCATAGATATCGGGAAGCTGCCGCTCGATCCAGGAGTCCACGCCGAAGACCACGTCGGCATATTCGGTTGTGTCAAGAAGTTTGTGTAGACCTCTGTGTCCGGGGGGCATAGCGCTC